>NZ_VRUV01001089.1:0-563 GCF_008039455.1 Methylobacterium sp. WL116 | reverse complement strand
AACACCATGATCCTCTCGCTCCTCTACCGGATGAAGCCGGAGGAGTGCCGCCTGATCATGGTCGACCCGAAGATGCTGGAGCTGTCGGTCTACGACGGCATCCCGCACCTGCTCTCCCCCGTCGTCATCGACCCGAAGAAGGCGGTCATCGCCCTCAAATGGGCGGTGCGCGAGATGGAGGAGCGCTACAAGAAGATGTCCAAGATCGCGGTCCGGAACATCGACGGCTACAACGCCCGGATGGCCGAGGCCCGCGCCAAGGGCGAGACCATCACGCGGACGATCCAGACCGGCTTCAACCGCGAGACCGGCGAGGCGGTGTTCGAGGACGAGGCGATGGACCTCGCGGCCCTGCCCTACATCGTGATCGTGGTCGACGAGATGGCCGACCTGATGATGGTGGCCGGCAAGGACATCGAAGGCGCGATCCAGCGCTTGGCGCAGATGGCGCGCGCGGCGGGCATCCACCTGATCATGGCGACGCAGCGTCCGTCGGTGGACGTGATCACCGGGACGATCAAGGCGAACTTCCCGACCCGGATCAGCTTCCAGGTGACGAGCAA
>NZ_VRUV01001088.1:0-564 GCF_008039455.1 Methylobacterium sp. WL116 | reverse complement strand
GCATGCGAGCGCGCTACCGCCTGCTGAACCCGATCGTGCGGGCCCTGCGCGCCCGGCGCGGCGTCGCGTCCGGCGACAAGCCCGTCACCCGGAAGCCCGGGCAAGGTTGAGCCGAGCACGATGTCCTTCCTCCTCGCGACGGTGGTCGCCTTCGTCCTCTGCCTCGCGATCGAGTTCCGCTTCGGCGACGTGCCGGGGCGCGCGAGCCGCAGGCCCGGCGACCTCGCCATCCGGCTCGGCGCCTACGGGCTGATCCTGCTGTTCTGGTTAGTGTTCTCGTGGCGCCCGTGGCTCGCCGCGTCGAGCTGCGTGCTCACCGTCGCGATCCTCCACCTCGTCAGCCACTTGAAACGCGCGGTGATCGGCGAGCCGCTGGTGTTCAGCGACTTCGCGCTGCTGCCGCAGGTGCCGCGCCATCCGCAGCTCTACTACGTGCCGCCGGTCACCAGCCCGCGGATCGCCGTGCCGCTCCTGCTCGGGCTGGCCAACATCGCGCTGTGGTACCGGATCGAGCCGAGCCTGCTGCCCGCCTCCGCCGGCGGGGCCCTGGCCGCCGTCCTGGGC
>NZ_VRUV01001087.1:0-564 GCF_008039455.1 Methylobacterium sp. WL116 | reverse complement strand
GGCGCTCGGCCTGCGATCCCGCCTCAGCGCCACGAAGCGCCCGTGGCCTGCCCTGATTGGATCTACAACAACCGTAACCAGGTCGAGCGCCTCTGGGCCAGGCTCAAAGAGTGGCGCGCCATCGCCACCCGCTACGAGAAGACTGCCGTCAGCTTCATGGGCGTCCTCTCCCTCGCAGCCGCCCTCGATTGGCTCAAGCGATGACACGCCCTAGGCGCCGCATAGAATGGCTCAGCGCCGATTGTGAAACACCGAGCTTGTTGGCCGCCCCTGTGAAGCTCCGCTCCTCCGCGACGACGAGGAACATAGCCATGCCGCCCAGTTCTTCCCGTCCCACAGCAGCGATCCATCCCGACTCGGTTCATGACGGCTTGTCATAGGCCGGAAGGGATGCGCGGTGAACATCCGCTTCGGGGTGCAAGGCCAGGGTCCGCTTGCCACCGAGGCTGTGTGAAAAGAGGACGTCACGCTGTGGCTGTCCGGCCCCTCGGGAGAGCAGCGGGCAGGCTTTTCGACCGCCTGCATCCTTGGTCGTTGCAAGATCGCAAGGAAGCTCAAAGAAAT
>NZ_VRUV01001086.1:0-566 GCF_008039455.1 Methylobacterium sp. WL116 | reverse complement strand
GCGCGGGCCGCGGCCGGGATTGACGCGGCCCGCCCCGCACCGGCACTCCTTCTGCCATGACCGCAGCCCCCACGTTGCCGCTCGCGAACCGGCGCATCCTCCTCGTCATCGGCGGGGGCATCGCGGCCTACAAGGCGCTCGACCTGATCCGCCGCCTGCGCGAGCGCGGCGCCTCCGTCCGACCGCTGCTGACCAAGGGCGCGCAGGAATTCGTCACCCCGCTCGCGGCCGCGGCGCTCGCCGGCCAGCCCGCCCATACCGACCTGTTCGACCGGGCCGACGAGGCGGAGATCGGCCATATCAAGCTGGCCCGGGACGCCGACGCGGTGGTGGTGGCGCCGGCCACCGCCAACCTGATGGCGCGGATGGCCACCGGCCACGCCCCCGACCTCGCCTCCACGGTGCTGCTCGCCACCACCCTGCCGATCCTGATCGCGCCGGCGATGAACGTGGCGATGTGGGCGCATCCCGCAACGCGGCGCAACCTCGCGACGCTGCTCGCCGACGGCGTCCGGGTCGTCGGCCCCAATGCCGGCCCGATGGCCGAGCCCGAGACAGGGCCCGGC
>NZ_VRUV01001085.1:0-568 GCF_008039455.1 Methylobacterium sp. WL116 | reverse complement strand
GGATGATGTCCTGCTCCAGGCCGAGACCATAGACGAGCGGGATGGTAAGGGACCCGGTCGGCTCCATGTTCTGCGCCTGCTGGAAGCTTCGCGCCGCCGGGCCGGGGACCTGCGCGCGCACGATCTCGAGGGCATCCCGCCATGCGCCGAAATGCCGGCTGATCCCGGAGAACCCGACCCGCGCCTCGCCGGTCCGCTCGAGATAGTGCGGCAGCAGCACCGCGAAGCCGGCTTCCGCCAAAGCTGCGGCTTCGGCGCGGACCGGACGGTCCGGGCCCGGTCCTTCCGCGTCGTGCAGCAGAATGACGGTCGTCGTGGCCGGCGCGTCCTTGCCGCGCGGCGCGAACCGCTCGATCGTGACGGGCCGTCCCTCGCACAGGATCGTGTCGCGGGTGACGGCCGGATGGGGTGGATAAGTCATGGCGTCAGGTCGGTCTCGACGGTTCGCGGCGCTCGCGCTCGCCGGCACGGCCCTGCTTGCCACGACGGCGGGACGGAACGCGAGGGCACAGGAGACGAAGCCGCATCCGCCCGAGGCGACCGTCCCCGTGCCGCCGCCCCTGCCGCC
>NZ_VRUV01001084.1:0-576 GCF_008039455.1 Methylobacterium sp. WL116 | reverse complement strand
GCCCCAGCCCTCGGAAGCGACGATCCGGCGGATCGACGCGTTCATGCGCAACGGCGGCAGCGCCTCGACCCAGGTCTGGCCGGTGGCATAGCGCCCGGGAAAGCTGTCGACGAGGTAGAACGCCTTCGTCAGCACGTGGTCGGACGGCACCGGCTCAAGCTCCGGGATCTCCAGCGTCGCCAGCATCTTGCGCAGGTAGGCGGCCTCCGGCGTCGGTGGCCCACCGGCCCGCGTCGTCAGCGCGTCGCGGGTGTCGAACAGGACGGTGCCGCCGTTGCGCATGAACGCGTCGATCCGCCGGATCGTCGCTTCCGAGGGCTGGGGCCGGCCCGGCGCGATCGGCCAATAGATCAGCGGATAGAACGCCAGCTCGTCCTTGGCCGGGTCGAGGCCGGCGGGCTCTCCCGGCTCCAGGGCGGTCCGCGAGGCCAGCATCTGAGTCAGGCCGGTGAGACCGGCTCGGCTCGCCTCGTCGACCGCCGCGTCGCCTGTGACCACGTAGGCGAGCCGCGTGACCAGCGCCGACTCGATGCCGTTCGGGCGGTTCGCCGGCGGCTCCTCCGCCCGCGCCGGCGG
>NZ_VRUV01001083.1:0-579 GCF_008039455.1 Methylobacterium sp. WL116 | reverse complement strand
GGCGAGCGCCGGGCGCGCCGTCGCGGCCTCGGCTTCCGCATCCGGGGGCGTCGTGGCCGATGTTCCGGTGGCCGGTGGTTTCGTGGCCGAGGCTGTCATGGCGTGTCGTCTAGCCGTTGGCGCCGGCTCCGGGAAGCGCGCCGACCGTGGCGCCGCGGCGCAGCACCCGGCTCGATTCGGAGACGATCACCGGCCGGCCGCCGGCGAAGCTCACCTCGAGCACCAGCTCGGCGACCCCTTGCGAGCGCGCGCCGCGGGCCGGGTTGCCGGCCCGGAAGTCGACGAGGGTGCGCACGACGCAGCTCTGCAGCGCCGCATTGCAGGCGGTGCGGGTGTCGTGCGGCTCGTAGCGCCGCTCGGGCCAGCGCTGCGCGAAGCGGCGCTTCTCGGCGAGCAGGGCCGCGAACGTCGTCATCCGCCCGTGGAAGCGCAGGCGCTCGCCGTAGAAGCGCGACGCGCCCGAGACCATGGCGCCGTTCGATCCGGAGAAGGAGGCGAGGTAATCCTCGGCCAGGCCCTGGGCCTGCCCGGCCCAGTCGGCGAAGCGCGGGTCGGCCGCCGCCTCGCGCGCGCCGGAGG
>NZ_VRUV01001082.1:0-583 GCF_008039455.1 Methylobacterium sp. WL116 | reverse complement strand
GCGGGCGCCCGGTCGCCGTCGCGGTGCGGGTGGTCGCCGCGACGCACCGCGACCTGCCGGGGATGGTCGCCGCCGGCACGTTCCGCGAGGACCTGTACTACCGCCTCAACGTCGTCCCGATCGCGCTGCCGCCCCTGCGCGAGCGCCTCGCCGACATCCTGCCGCTCGCCGAGCATTTCCTGGCCGGCGCCACGACCTTGTCCTGGATCACCCGCAGGATCTTGGCCTGCATCTCGGGCGGCATGTCGCCGATCTCGTCGAGGAACAGGGTTCCCCCGTTCGCCTCGCGGAACGCACCGGTTCGGTCCGTCACCGCGCCGCTGAACGCCCCGCGGACATGGCCGAACAGCTCGCTCTCGAGGAGGTCGCGGGGGATCGCGGCGCAGTTGACCGGGACGAAGGCGCCGGAGCGGCGCTTCGCGTAGGTGTGGAGCGCGCGCGCCACCAGCTCCTTGCCGGTGCCGGTCTCGCCCTGGATCAGGATCGTCGCATCGCTGTCGGCGGCGAGCCCGATGGTCTTCTGCACCCGCCGCATCCCGGCGCTCGACCCGACGAGGCCGTCGCCGGCGCCCGGCTCGCCGGC
>NZ_VRUV01001081.1:0-585 GCF_008039455.1 Methylobacterium sp. WL116 | reverse complement strand
GGTCAGCGACGGCCGGGTTCCCGCCTCCACCAGCGCGGTTGTGCAGGTCGGCGGACCGGCCCTGCGCCTGGATGCGGCGCGCCTGCAGGAGGCCAAGCGCCGCTCGGCGAGCCTGCGCGCCCTGTTCACCCGCTACGCCGACTGCCTGCTGGCGCAGGTGCTGCAATCGGTGGCCTGCAACGCCCTGCACCCGATCGAGGCGCGCTGCCTGCGCTGGCTGCTGACCCTCCAGGACCGGATCGACGGCGACGTGCTGCCCGTGACCCACGAGCAGCTCGCCGCGATGCTCGGGGTCCAGCGCACCTATCTCACCCGCATCCTCAGCACGCTGCAGGCACAGGGCCTGCTGCGCGTCGGGCGCGGCCGCATCACGATCCTCGACCGCACCGCGATGGTGGACGCCGCCTGCGAGTGCCACGGCGTCGTCCGCCGCCACTACGACACCGTGCTCGGCAGCATCCACGCCGTCGGCGGCGCGTCGGAGCGCGCGGCGGCGACCGACTGCGACGAGGGCGGAAGGAGGCGGGATGCGGCGCGCTGAACCCCGCTTCCCCATCCCACGGCCCGAGGCCGCCGCGGCGTGCG
>NZ_VRUV01001080.1:0-588 GCF_008039455.1 Methylobacterium sp. WL116 | reverse complement strand
CTCTCCCCCCCTGCTCCGCAGGGTACCCTCCCCCGCCAAGGGGGGAGGGAAGAGTGGTGCCGCTTCCCTCTCGATCGCCTCGCTCACCGGCACGGGGCATGCCGGCGGTGCCGGGATCGCGCATCGGCGCATCGGCGAGGCGCTGCGGCTCGCCGGGCACCGCGTCGCGGAGTTCGTGCTCGCGGACGAATCGCCGCCCGCCGCGGCGGAATGGACCGATGCGTTTCCCGTCGCCGAAGCCGCGATCCGTGCCGGCGACCACGACCTCGTGCTCGCCGGAAACCTGCACGGCGCCACCCGGAGCCTCGCCATCGCCGGGCGCCTCGCTGCCGAGCGGCCCGTCGCGCTCGTCCTGCACGACCTGTTCCCGCTGACCGGCCGCTGCGCCCACCCCCGCGGCTGTGCCCGGATCGAGACCATCGGCTGCGACGCCGCCTGCCCGACGCCGGACGAGTATCCGCAGCTCGGCCGGCATCGCATCGCCGGCGCGCAGGACGGCAAGCGTGCGGTGCTCGCCCGGCGGGACGGTCCGATCCTGCTCGCCAACTCGGCCTGGACGGCGTCGCGCGCCCTGGCGCTCGCGCCGCC
>NZ_VRUV01000107.1:0-11083 GCF_008039455.1 Methylobacterium sp. WL116 | reverse complement strand
ACCTCGCGGCGCGCGACCGCGGTCGGCTCGAAGCCGCGGCGGCCGAACTCGGCGAGACCACCGTGACGGCCGGCGACGTCGCCGACCCCGACTTCTTCGCTCAGGCTACCGCGGAGGCAGGCGATCGCCTCGCCGGCCTCGTCTACGCGGTCGGCACCATCAACCTGCGGCCGCTCGCCCGCCTGACCCGGACGGATGCCGAGACCGATTTCCGGGTCAACGCGCTCGGCGCCTTTTCCGCGATTCAGGCAGCGGCCGGCACGCTGAAGGCCGGTGCCGGCGAGGCGGGCGCGGGCGTCGTCCTGTTCTCCACCGTCGCGGTGGCGCAGGGGTTTCCGGCCCACGCCTCGGTCGCCATGGCGAAGGGGGCGGTCGAAGGCCTCGCCCTGTCGCTGGCAGCCGAGCTCGCGCCGCACGTGCGCATCAACGTGGTGGCGCCCTCGCTGACCCGGACGCCGCTCGCCGCCGCGATCACCGGCAACGCCACCCTGGCCCAGGGCATCGCCGCGATGCATGCCCTGCAGCGCCTCGGCACGCCGGAGGACATCGCAGGGCTCGCCGCCTTCCTCGTCTCGGCCGAGGCCGCCTGGATCACCGGGCAGATCATCGGCGCCGACGGCGGCCGCTCGATGCTGCGCACCAAGGGCTGAGGCGCTTGGCAACGCGGAACACCGCAGGGCGGAAGACCCTGCGCTTCGTGCTGGGCGACCAGCTCAACCGGCGCGTGTCGAGCCTCGTCGATCTCGACGCGCCCGACGTGGTGCTCATCGTCGAGGTGATGGCGGAGGCGACCTACGTCCGCCATCACAAGCAGAAGATCGCCTTCCTGTTCTCGGCCATGCGCCACTTCGCGGCGGAGCTCGAAGCCGAGGGCGTCATGGTGGATTACGTCCGCCTCGACGATCCCGGCAACAGCGGCAGCTTCACCGGTGAGCTCGCGCGCGCGGTGGCCCGGCACGCGCCGGACCGTGTCATCGTGACCGAACCCGGCGAATGGCGGGTCTGGTCGATGATGCAGGCGTGGCGCGACGACCTCGCCGTCCCGGTCGAGATCCGCGACGACAACCGCTTCCTGTGCCCGCGCCGCGATTTCGCCGACTGGGCCGGGGACCGCCGGGCGCTGCGCATGGAGACGTTCTACCGCGGCATGCGCCGCCGCACCGGCCTGCTGATGGACGGCAAGGATCCCGTCGGCGGCCAGTGGAACTTCGACGCCGACAACCGCAAGAAGCTGCCGCGGGGCCATGCCGTCCCGAGCCGCCTGCGCTTCGAGCCGGACGCGACGACGCGCGCGGTGCTCGACCTCGTCGCCCGCGCGTTCGCCGGGCATTTCGGCGATCTCGACGGCTTCGGCTGGCCGGTGACCCGCCGCGACGCGCTCGAGGCCCTGAAGCACTTCATCGCCGACTGCCTGCCGACCTTCGGCGACTACCAGGACGCGATGAAGACCGACGCGCCGTTCCTGTACCACGCGCTGATCTCGCCGCCGCTCAATGCCGGCCTGCTCACCGCGGAGGAAGTCTGCCGTGCCGCCGAGCGCGCCTATCGCGAGGGCGCGGCCCCGCTGCACTGCGTCGAGGGCTTCATCCGCCAGATCCTCGGCTGGCGCGAATACGTGCGCGGTCTCTACTGGGCGCGGATGCCGGCCTATGCCGAGACCAACGCCCTCGACGCGCGGCGCGACCTGCCGTGGTTCTACTGGTCGGGCGAGACGGAGATGAACTGCCTCGCGCAGGTCGTCGCCGAGACGCGGGCCCATGCCTATGCCCACCACATCCAGCGCCTGATGGTCACCGGCAACTTCGCCCTGCTCGCAGGGCTTTCGCCGGCGCAGGTCGAGGAATGGTACCTGATCGTCTTCGCCGACGCCTACGAGTGGGTCGAGCTGCCGAACGTGCACGGCATGGTGCTGTGGGCCGATGGCGGCGTGATGGGATCGAAGCCGTACGCGGCTTCCGGTGCCTACATTAACCGGATGTCGGATTACTGCGGCGCCTGCCGCTACGACGTCGCGAAGAAGGCCGGCACGGACGCCTGCCCGTTCAACTACCTGTACTGGAACTTCCTCATCGCCAACGCCGGCCGCCTCGAAGGCAACCCGCGCCTGTCGATGCCCTATCGCACGCTCGCCGCGATGCCGCCCGCACGCAAGGCCGAGATCGCGGCGGACGCGGCGTCGTTCCTCGATGGGCTGAGCGCCGATGCGCCGGCGGGCGAGATTAAACGATAACTGGAACGCTGCAGGCGGACGCGGCGCGAAGGAGCTTCGCATCGCGCGAGGCGAGGGGGCGTGAACACCGAATCGCCAATTCGAGATAGCTCGCATCGTACAGCGAGAGCCCGTGCTTGGAGGCGAGCGTCATCGTCGCCGACCAGGCATGTCGCGCGGTCTCGGTATCGATCGAGATCGGTAGGGCTGCGAGAAGCTCGAGAGCCTGAGTCCTCTCTGCCGTTACGATGCGGCGCTTCCGCTCAGCCGTAAGAAGGACGTGCCTGACCTCGAGAGCCCAGAGGCCAGGCACGATCGCACCTTTTGCCGCGACCTGTTCGAGAATATCGCTCGCATCGCTCTCGATCGGCAGGACCCAAGCGAGGGCCATCGACGCATCTAGGATGCAGAGGCTCACCGGCGGTCTTCGCCACGAAAAATCTCTATCTCATCTGGGCTGAACGTTTCACCGCGGGCGGCGATGCGATCGCGCAACGCGCGCAGCCCGCCAACCGTCAGGGCCGTGGTATCCTCACGGGTCGGCGGGACGAGCCGTGCGACGGGTTTGCCGTCGCGCAGGACGAGCACGTCCTGGCCAGCCTCGAGCGCATCGAGAAGTGAGCCGAGCGAACTGTCTGCGTCGAAGATGCTGATTGCGTCCATACGATCACCAACCGAACGACGTCGCGTTTCCGCTGCGTCTGCTGCTGGCAATCGTAGCATGGTTCGGCCAGCCGCGGATGGGTCGAGCATCGCTCACCACGGTGTCCAGATTGACAACGCGAGGTACGGGCTCGGCCGCCTTTCGGTACTCTCGACCTGTACGCCGCCCGACACGCGAAAACTGTAGCTGCCGACTGCGAAATCGGTGGCGTGGGCGCCGAAATTCCACTTCGTATAGCCGGTCCGGTCGGCGTAGAGGCTGACTTCGGGGCCGAGGTAGAAGCCCCAGGCGCGATAGCCGAGGGCGATCCGAGACCAGGCCGAATCGCGCGCCGAGCCCAGGACCAGGGTCGCCTGAACCAGGCTCTCGTCGGTCGGGCGCGCCCAGACCTCGCCGTGCAGGCGAAGGCCCCAACGCATCGGAAGCGTCGCCACGCTGCGCCCGTCCGTCAGGGCTTCGTACGCACCCTCCGGCCCGGCATAGAGCGCGACGACGCCCCAATCCGGGAACCACTGATAGCCCGCCAGCGCCGCGCCGAGCACGGTGTAGCGCGACAGGCGAGCGCTGCCCCACGAATCGCAGCCGCACGCCATCTCGTTGCGGCGCCCGCCGCCGAGGCTGGCGAGCGCGACGAAACCCGGCCGGTCGAGCTTGTCCAGCGCGATCTTGGCGCCGATGGACAGGAAATTCGCGGCGCCGGCATCCAGGCTGCCGAACAGCAGGGTGTCGAGATCGCCGGCCCGAGCCGTGGGGGATGCGGCTGGAACGGTGCAGAGCAGGCACGCCACCGCTGCCGCGAGACGGCGCCTTCGGTGCGGGGACGCGAGCCGTGCCAAGCCGATGACTCCTAATACAAGATGAAAATCTTATATCTCGAAGGCTCGCAACATGGGGCGATTCAGGAGAGATGTCGCGACAGTTTCGAAGACGGTCGTCGATTTTTCCACCATTCGGCCGTGAAACAATCAACCGCAACTTGGAGTATATAACTTCAAGTTACGCATGAAGCGCCCAGCCAACCTGAAGGAAAAATGTCCTTTCTGAAGCTTCTAGGCCTGTCGGTTTCCCGCGGACGGTGCGCCGCCGGGGAGGGGGCGAGGCCCATGCTTGGCGGCGGTGCCGAACTCGGCTAGAGCCCGCGCCGGGACAGCAACCTGCGGCCACGTTTTGTATTCCGGTGCCCGAACGTCCGACGTCCTCACGGTTCTCGCCAGCCAAGAGGGAGACCGCCTGACCGTCGGCGACATCGTCGCGGTGCTGCGGGACCGTGCCTTCGCGCTGCTCGTGGTGCTGCTCGGCCTGCCGAACTGCCTGCCGATGCCGCCGCCGATCCCCCTGGTCTGCGGCCTGCTGCTGCTGCTCGTCGCCGTGCAGATCGCGATCGGCAAGTCGTCGCCCTGGCTGCCGAAGGCGCTGCTGGGACGATCGGTCGCCCGGAAGGACGTCGAGCGGGCCGTCAAGCGCGCCGTGCCGGTGCTGCGGCGGCTGGAGCGTTGGTCGCGGCCACGGCTCAGCGTGTTCGAGACGGCGCTCGGCATGCGCGGCATGGGCATCGCCCTGCTGACGCTGTCGCTGGCGCTGATCGTCGCCGCGCCGGTGATCGGCCAGATCCCGCTCGGGCTCGCCGTCTGCCTCGTCGGCCTCGGGCTGGTCGAGCGCGACGGCATCCTGGTGCTGGTCGGTCTCGGGATCGGGAGCCTGGGCGTGCTGCTCAATGCCGGCTTCGCCTACGCGATCGTCGCCGGGATCATGAGCCTGTTCCACCTCTGAACCGCGATCGTGCGGCTCCGCCTCACGCCTCGAGATGCCGCGGCTTCACCAAGCGGTAGAGCAGCCCTCCGCGCGGGCCCGCCAGCATCGACACGAGATAGAGCGCGCCGGCCGCCAGCACGATCGCCGGCCCGGTCGGCAGGTCGAGATGGTAGGACAGGCTCAGGCCCGAGAAGCTCGCCACCACCGCGATCAGCATCGAGGCCGGGATCAGCGTGCCGAGCCCGCGCGCCCAGAACCGGGCGGCGATCGCCGGAAGCAGCATCAGCCCGACCGCGAGCAGGGTGCCGAGCGCCTGGAACCCGCCGACGAGGTTCATCACCACGAGGCCGAGGAAGGCGTAGTGCACCGGACCGCCGCTGCGGCTCACCGTGCGCAGGAACAGCGGGTCGACGCATTCCATCACCAGCGGCCGGTAGATCAGCGCGAGGCCGAACAGGGTCGCCGTCGCGATGCCGCCGAGCAGCAGCAACGCCGGGTCGTCGAGCGCCAGCACCGTGCCGAACAGGATGTGCAGCAGGTCGATCTGCGAGCCGCGCATCGACACCAGCAGCACGCCGGCGGCGAGCGAGATCAGGTAGAACGCGGCCAGACTCGCATCCTCGCGGATCACGGTCGAGCGGGTGACGAGGCCGGCGAGCAGGGCGACCGCGAGCCCCGCGACGAGCCCGCCCAGCGTCATCGCCGGCAGCGACAGGCCCGCCACCAGGAAGCCGACGGCGGCGCCGGGCAGGATGGCATGGCTCATCGCCTCGCTCATCAGGCTCATGCGTCGGAGCATCAGGAACACGCCGACCGGCGGCGCCGAGATCGACAGCGCGAGGCAGCCGACCAACGCCCGGCGCATGAAGCCGAACTCGACGAACGGCGCGAAGGGATCGATCACGCCGCGGTCTCGTGCTGCTCGGGTGGGGCCGGGCGATGGTGATGCCCGTGCGTGTGATCGTGCCCATTGTCGTGCCCGGACCCGTCGGGTGCCGGGGCGACTTGGGCATGGTCGTGGGCGCAGATGGCGGCGTCCTCGTCCCAGGCCTCGGACAGGCGGGTGGCGCGGGCGAGGTTCTGCGGCGACAGCACCGAGGCCGTCGCGCCCCAGGCGACCGGCTCCCGCGCGAGCAGGAGCGTCTTCGGGAAGTACGCACGGACCTGCGCCAGGTCGTGCAGCGCCGCGACAATGGTCCGGCCCTCGACGTGCCACGTGCGGATCAGCGCGATCAGGTCGGCGGTGGTGCGCGCGTCGACTCCGGTGAACGGCTCGTCGAGCAGGAGCACCTGCGCGTCCTGGAGGATCAGGCGCGCGAACAGCGCGCGCTGGAACTGGCCGCCCGAGAGGGTGCCGATCGGCCGTGCCTCGAAGCCGGACAGCCCGACGGCGTCGAGCGCCTTCAGCACGGCGCCTCGATGCCCGAGCAGGCTCCGCCAGGCGCCGGATCGGCGCCACAGGCCCATGCTGGCGAGATCGAGGACGCTCAGGGGGAAGCTGCGGTCGATCTCGTCCGCCTGCGGCAGGTAGGCCAGCGTGCGGGCCGGCATGCCGCGGTGGATCTGCCCGTCGAGGCTGGGGATCTCGCCGATCAGCCCTTTCAGCAGGGTCGACTTGCCGGCGCCGTTCGGGCCGACCAGCGCCAGCAGGTCGCCGCGGTGGATGGTGCCGTCGAGGTGGTGCACCGCCGGATGCCGGTCGTAGCCGAGCGTCAGTCCGTCGAGGCGGATGTCGCCGGCGGCCACGGGCGTGCGCGCGGTCACGCGCCCAGCGTCCAGGCGATCGCCAGCCAGAGCGGCGCGGCAAGCGCGGCGGCGAGGCCGAGGCGGAACGCCAGGCCGCTCTGGAACAGCGATGCGGCCGAGGAAGCCGGCGGGCGGGATCTGGGTCTCAAGGGGACGATCTTCGTCGAGGGTGCGCGAGCGCCGAAGGCCGATCCGTTGCCCGGACCGGTGGCGCGGCCTATAATCCGTGGTGATACACTGTAACACCGGCGGCGTTCAATCGGGGCGCCCCGGCCGCAAGGATCGGGATGCACGATCACGCCGGGCACGAAGGGGAGGCGTGCGACGCGGAGCACGCCGCCGCGACGATGGCGCGTGCCGAGAAGCTCTGCCGCGACAGGAGCCTGCACTTCACCAAGCTGCGGCACGACGTGCTGCAGGCCGTCGCGGAGACGGGCAAGCCGATGGGTGCCTACGACATCGCCGAGCGCCTGAGCGGGCCGGATCGCCGGGTGGCCGCCGTCTCGGTCTACCGCGCGCTCGACTTCCTGACCGAGAACGGCCTCGTCCACCGCATCGCCAGCCGCAATGCGTTCGTGTCCTGCGCGCACGAGCACGGCGCGGGAGAGGGGCTGGTGTTCCTGATCTGCCGGAGCTGCGGCGGCATCGACGAGACCACCTCGCCCGAGATCGAGGCCGGGCTCGGGCGCACCCTGGAGCGGGCGGGGTTCCGCCCGGCGAGCCGGATCCTCGAGGTCGAGGGCGAGTGCGGCGCCTGCCACGGGCGGCAGTCCGACGGCGCCCACTGATCCCGGGACGCCGCTCGCGGAACTCCGGCTCAGAACGCGTTGCGGTAGGCGCGGCGCGAGAACACCGTCTGGAACATGATCTGGATGTCGAACCAGATCGACCAGTTGTCGATGTAGTGCAGGTCGTGGTTGACCCGGCGCTCCATGTCGAGGTCGGTCAGGGTCTCGCCGCGCAGGCCGTTGACCTGCGCCCAGCCGGTGATGCCGGGGCGGACGTTGTGTCGGCGCGCGTAGAGGGCGATGCGTCGCTCGAAGCTGCGGTCGTGCGCGAGCGCGTGCGGGCGAGGCCCGACGAGCGACATCTCGCCCTTCAGCACGTTCAGGATCTGCGGCAGCTCGTCGAGGTTGGACCGGCGCAGGAAGGCACCGATGCGGGTGATGCGCGAATCGTTGCGCGAGGCCTGCTTGAACACCGCCTCCGCCTCGGCCTTCATGCTGCGGAACTTGAACACGCCGAAGGGTTGCTGATTGAAGCCGTAGCGCTTCTGCCGGAAGAACACCGGGCCGGGGCTGTCGAGCTTGATCGCCACGGCGATGGCCGCAAGCAGCGGGCTCAGCGCGACGAGGGCGATCGTGGCGAGCGTCACGTCGAGGAGGCGCTTCAGCAGCACCTCGGCCATGCTCAGCGGACGGCGGCCGATGTTGATGCCGGAGAGGCGGCCGACCCGGGACACCTGCATGTCGGGGAAGCGGTCGAGCACGGAACCGGGGCGCAGGTGCAGCGCCGCCGGCACCCGCAGGAACGCGTCGATGCAGCGCTCCACCTCGGCGGTGTCGGCCCAGGGCACGAGGATGAAGACGTCGTCGGGGCGCAGGAAGCGCACCACGGAGACCGCGAGGTCGAGATCCTCCGACATCTGCGCATGGCGGGTGGCCTCGTCCGCGCGGGCGTCGACCCGGCGGAGATAGCTGGTGCCGACGACGCGCAGGCCGAGCGAATCGGCCTCGTTGCTGGCGTAGAATCGGGCGATGTCGTCCTCGAAGCCGACGAGGTGGACGCGGCTCACCGAGGCGGAAGCCGGCGTCACGCTGCGGCGCACGAGCCCGATCATCGCCGCATGCGCCAGCATCAAGACCGGCAGGCCCGAGACGAACACGGTGAGGGCGACGACGCGCGAGACCTCGTTCGTCGTCTTGGTGATGAAGCCGACCACGAGCGCCGCAGCCCAGGCGACGACCCACCGGGCCGCGCTCTTCTGCAGCGACGCCTTCTGCGCCAGCATCGCCTCGATCGCGTATTCCTCGCGCAGGGCGGACGTCGCGACGATGACGATCGCCAGCAGACCGGAGAGCTGCAGGCCCCAGCTCGCCGAGAACGGCATCATCTCGCCGTTCAGAAGGAAGAAATAGCCGTATTCGACCACCATCGTCGTGATGACGATCGACAGGATGTCGGTCATCGCCACCGAGGCCGAGATGCCGATGCGGAACGCGCCGCGGCGCCGACGCGGGAGCAGCGCCGTCCATACATTGCGCCGCCGCTCCGCCGAAGTCGGCAGCGGCTGGAAAGTCTCAGGCAGGCGATCTTGAAACATCTGGCGCGCCATGTTCCGAACTGAACCGGACGGTGTCCCGAAACGACACGGATCGCGCGTCGAGAAGAGCACTCTTGGACTATGGAGCAAGCGTAGGGCCGCGATCACGACACCCGTCACCTTGCGCGAGATGACTCGGCCTTAAGGGTCCGACCAGCGCCTCGCAACGCGAGCAAACTACTGAGAGAGGGTTTCGTCAGGATCGCGTCGATCACGCGCAATCGAGTCGCAGCGGCCGTCCTACGCCGTCACGGACCCGACGGCTTCACGGTCAAGCTTCACGTTCGAGTGATGGCGGTTCCGGTGCGGGTCGGAGGCACGCCCCTCGTGCCGACGCGGTGGGATGCAGCGATGCGTGCCGAAGACGCGCTTTGGCGTGCATGCGTCGGCGGCCCGCCGCGCTTCGGCTTCGAGCGTGCCGGAACCGTTTTCGACGCGGGGGCGCCGATCGCGCCCCGCTCGCATCACGCCGGAGGAGACGAGCCGGCGGCCGGGATGGAGGAACCTCGGCGGTCCCGCCTTCGGGACGCCGAGGCCGTGTGATCAGGCCGCTGCGACGTCGCCGCTCGCCCCGCCGACGGTCTGGATCGTCTCGAAGCCCTCGAATTGCGGGTGGCCGAGATAGAGCGGCTTCGTCGTCGGCACGCGGCCGTGCGCCTTGCGGAACTGCTCGGAGCGGGTCCCGGCCTCGAAATCGGCCTTCGACCGCCAAATCGTGTGCGAGGCGTAGAGCACGTGATCTTCCGCCTCGGGTCCGCGCAGAAGATGAAACTCGACGAAGCCCGGCATCTCGCCGAGATGACTGTCGCGGCCGAGCCAGACCTGCTCGAAATCCGTTGTCGATTCCTTAACCACTTTGAAACGATTCATCGCAATGAACATCAATGTCTCCATGATGTGGTGGCATCTCGCCACCACCCTGATTCCAACGCCCGAATCTGCGTAATTCGTACCGAGGACCGCTTCGGTAGGCCGACGCCACCTGTCGAACCAACATACTATAGTTTTAGCGCAGGCTCGTAGCGTCGCAGCGCAAACGTCGTGACAAGGCCTCGATCTGATCGATCTAAGCTTGCATTCAGATTTATTTCGTGTCCTAGTTGTCTTCAGTTGAGGCGCTCAGGTGGCTATCCCTTCGCTCTGACAAGACGTTGGCACGGCACCGTGACGGGCGCGAGGTAGGTGGCGGCCTCCGCAACCGGCTGTCAATCTCCCGGTCGGCGTGTCGACCGTCCGAGGATGACGGTCACCCACCCGGTCGCGACCGCGAAATGGGATTGTGTCTGACGATGATGCCCAAACAGACCACCGACGTCGACCGCCTCGTCGGTCTCCGCATCACCGCGCTCCGCAAGGCGCGAGGGCTGAGCCAGACGGCCCTCGGGACGGCGGTGGGCGTCACCTTCCAGCAGGTCCAGAAGTACGAGAAGGGGCAGAACCGCGTCGGCGCGGGGCGCCTGCGCGAGATCGCGCGCCTGCTCGAGGTTCCGGTCTCAGCCTTCTTCGAGGAGAAGGAGGAGGGCGCGGCGCCGAAGGAGGACGTGTTCGGCTTCCTCAGCGCCCACGGCGCAATCGAGCTGCTGCGGGCCTACGCGCTGATCGAGAACGACCAGATGCGCCGCGACGTGCTCGCGATCGTGCGGACGGTGGCCAAGCTCGGCCATGGCCAGGCGGACACGGCCGAGGCCGAAGCCGCCGAGTGAGCCGGGACGGTCCGCCCCCGATCGGGGCGGCGCTCGTCTCCGATCGCTGAGCGCTGCCGGCCCACCGTCGTCGTCCGTCAGTCGTCGAGCGCGATCAGGTGGAAGAACGTGCCGGTGACGCGGCCGCGCCGATGCCCGGCAACCCCGAGATCCGTCCCTTCCGCGTCGGCGACCCGACAGAACGCTTCGTCCTCGGAGGGCGGCGGGGTCGACTCGCTCGCGTAGTGGAACTCGTGGCCGACGAGGCGCAGCCCCGCCCGCCCCAGAAGCCCATCGGCGATGGGATGTGCGACGCGATACCCGAGATGCAACTTGCGCGACTTGTACGAGGTCGCGACCGGCAAAAGCCCGGCCATCGGATGCTGCATGCCGGCGGCATCCTCGAGGCTCTCGCCCAGAACCATGTAGCCGCCGCACTCGCCGTGCACCGGCCGTGTCTCGGCAAAGCTGCGCAGGCCGCCGAGGAAGGTCGTCGCCGCGGCGATCCGGCCGGCATGGAGCTCGGGATAGCCGCCGGGCAGCCAGCACACGTCGCACCCCTGGCTCGGTGCCTCGTCGGCGAGCGGCGAGAACGGCACGATCTCCGCGCCCGCCGCCCGCCAGCCTGCCGCCTGGTGCGGATAGAGGAAGCTGAACGCGGCATCGGCCGCCACCGCGATGCGCTGCCCCGGCGGGCGGGGGAGGGC
>NZ_VRUV01001079.1:0-589 GCF_008039455.1 Methylobacterium sp. WL116 | reverse complement strand
TTCACGCTCGCGGTCACGTCGATCAGGGTGATCAGCGTCGCGCCCTCGGGCAGGGGCTGAGCGGCGCAGTCGAGCACGGTGCCGTCGACCATCTCGAGCTTGCAGGCGAGGCCGGTGCGGGACTCGAGCCCGACCACCGCGTCGCGGATGTCGAGCCAGGGCTCGTCGGCCGGCGCCAGCACGCGGCACGCCTCGATCACCGCCTCGACGTGCGGACGCGCCTCCAGCGTCTCGGGGTCGAGGCGCCAAGCGGTGGCGAAGGCGCGGTTGGCGAAGGTCAGGCGGCCGTCGGCGCCGAACACCGCCACGGGCTCCTTGAGGGTGTCCAGCGTCTCGGCCTGCACCCGCATCAGCGCGTTGTAGCGGGATTCGAGCTTCATCCGGTCCGAGACGTCGTCGAACAGGTAGGTGAGGCCGCCCTGCGGGTTCGGCTCGGCCAGCACGCGCAGCGTGCGGCCGTCGGGCAGGTACCACCAGGCGGGGTTCGCCTCGGCCGAGCGGTAGGCCGCGAGCACGCCCTGCTTCCAGCTGCGGAAGTCGGCATGCTCCTCCAGCTTCCGCTGGGCGCGGAGATGGTCGAGGATCTCGC
>NZ_VRUV01001078.1:0-589 GCF_008039455.1 Methylobacterium sp. WL116 | reverse complement strand
CGCCGTCGCGCAGCGCCACCGGGCGGCCGATCCTGGCGAGCGACCCGCACCGCGCCTACGCCCTGCCGGCGCTGCGCTACGTCGTCCACCTCACCGCGCCCGGGCTCGACGTGATCGGCGCCGGCGAGCCGGCGCTCCCCGGCATCAGCATCGGCCACAACGGCAAGGCCGCCTTCGGCCTGACCATCGCCCCCTTCGACCAGGAGGACCTGTTCGTCCTCGACGTCGACCCCGGCGACCCGGACCGGTTCCGGTTCGACGGCGGCTGGGCGCCGATCGAGCGGGTGCACGAGCGCATCCCCGTCCGCGGCGAGGCCGACGAGCCGGTCACGCTCGGCTTCACCCGCCACGGCCCGGTGATCTGCGAGGACCGCGCCACCGCCAAGGCCTTCGCCGTCCGCACGGTGTGGTCCGAGCCCGGCGCCGGCGCCTATCTCGGCAGCCTGGCCTATCTCGACGCCGCGACGCCGGAGCCGGGCCTGACCCCGGTCAACATCAACTACGTCTGGGGCATGAGCGACCGGGCGGCGCAGACCTGGGTTCCGGCCTGGGCCTGGCTCGCGGGCCTGATCGTCGGCCTGCCGACCCT
>NZ_VRUV01001077.1:0-591 GCF_008039455.1 Methylobacterium sp. WL116 | reverse complement strand
CTCCCCCGCTTAAGGGGGGAGGAAGAATGCGGCAGCTCCCCCCCCGAACCCGACGAGCAGGCCCCTCACCTCTGCCGCTCCACGTTCACGTAGATCGCGGCCCCCAGCGTCATCGCGGCGAGGGTGAACCAGGTCAGCGCGTAGACGAGGTGGTTGTTGTGGAAGGCGACCACCGTCAGCCCGCCGACGGGCAAGCGATCATCCGCCGACGCATCCGCATCGATGAAGTAGGGCGCGATGCCGGAGAGCCCCCGGGCCGAAGCGATCGCGGCGACATCGCGGGAATACCAACGATCCTCGGCGGTCGCGTTGCTGCGCAGGAACGCGCCGCCGGGTTCGGTGAGGCGCAACAGGCCGGTGACGTCGACCTCGCCCTCGGGCCGGCGCCAGCCGGCAGGATCGCGGCGATCGGAGGGAACGAAGCCGCGGTTCACCAGCACCGTGAAGCCGTCGGCGACCAGCGGCGTCAGCACCCAGAACCCGCCGCCGAGCACCGTCACCGCCTGGACCAGCGTGGTGGACTCGTGGCGGAAGCGGCCCGCCACCCGGACGTGGCGGTAGGCGTCGGCGGCCTCGGTCACGCTCGGCCAC
>NZ_VRUV01001076.1:0-593 GCF_008039455.1 Methylobacterium sp. WL116 | reverse complement strand
GCCTCGCGCAGGACCACGGCCTCGCCGCGCAGGCGCTTGGCCTCCGCCACCGCGACCTCGTGGTTGCGCCGGCCTTCGGCGGTGGGGCCACGCTGGCCGCGCGTCATCAGCAGGTCGACCGAGCGGGTCACCGAGTAGGCCATGCCGGCGGTGGTGCGCCCGCTCGGCGCCACGGCGCGGCTCATCCGGCGCAGCTCGGCGTCGTCGCGGGCGAGATCGTAGCCGCCGAGCCGCACGCCGAGGAAGGCGGCGGCGTGCGGGTCGTCGGTCTCGATCACCGAGAGCGGGCCGTCGTCGAAACGGCGCGCCCGCTGGCCGGCGGTGTCGGTCGTCTTCACCAGGATGCAGCGGCTGAAGCGGTCGCGGTTGCCCTGGAGCACGCCGAGCGCCTCCTCGAGCCGGTCGGGCGCGACCACGAGGGCTTCGCGCGCCCGGCCGAGCAGGCCCTCGAGCGCCGGCCCCCAATGCGGATCGACGATCTCCGCGAGCTCGCAGACCGGCACGGCATCGATGTTGCGCCGGGCCAGCTCGGCGCGGAAGGCGACCGTGTCGGAGGAGAGCCGCGCGCCGTGCCCTGCGGCCGGGGCGGGGGC
>NZ_VRUV01001075.1:0-593 GCF_008039455.1 Methylobacterium sp. WL116 | reverse complement strand
CCTCAACGAGGACGTCTGGGGCCACGCCCGCGTCCGGGCGCGGGCGATCCCGTCGTAGAGCTCGGCCTCCAGCATCAGGGTGTCGTAGCCCTTCTCGAGGATCGGGTTGGCCCTGAGGCCGGCCAGCGCCGTCTCGAACTCGGTGCCGGCCACCTCCCCGTCGGCGACGATGACGTTGGCGGCGGCCGAGACCGCCGCCAGCATCAGTGCCTTGTCGCCGGCATAGGCGGTCACCGCCTGGGTCAGGCGGCCGAAGATGTCTTTCAGGATGCTCATGGGAACCGGGTCGTTGAGGGGCGCCGATGCGTCGGGGGAGATAACAGAACCCGGGCGGTCCGTGTTGCGCCGATGCCCCCGCGGCGAACGGACATGCTTGGGAAATACGCGGGCGCGATGATGGCCCGTCGTCCGGCCTCTCGGTCCGGATGCCGGCCGACCGTCGGGCCGGGCGTGCCTACCCCCAACGGGCGCGCCCGGCCCGCATGGTCCGGCCTCATCGGGGCTTCGGCGACGCGGTCTCGTCGGCCAGGGCGTCGACCACCGCTCCGAGGCTCGCGCGGTCCGACGATCCGGCCGCGCGCGCCGCCGCGTAC
>NZ_VRUV01001074.1:0-597 GCF_008039455.1 Methylobacterium sp. WL116 | reverse complement strand
GTGCGGGCCCGCGCTGGAAGCGCAGGCGCTTGAGGCGGCGCGGGTCGGCGTCGAGCACCTCGAACTCGAGGTCGCCGGGGCCGGCGATGAGCTCGCCGCGCGAGGGCACGCGGCCGGCCAGCGTCACGATCATGCCGCCGATCGTGTCGATCTCCTCGGCCATCTCGCCCACCGCCGCGACGAGGTCGACGCCGGTGGCCTCGGAGACCTCCGCCAGCGGCGCACGGGCATCGGCCACGAACACCTCGGCCTCGCCCTCGAGGCGCTGGACGAGGCGGCCCTCGACCACGTCGTGCTCGTCCTCGATGTCGCCGACCACCATCTCGATCAGGTCCTCGATCGAGATCAGCCCGTCGGTGCCGCCGTACTCGTCGATGACGAGCGCCATGTGGGTGCGGGTCGCCTGCATCCGCACCAGCAGGTCGATCGCCGGCATCGAGGGCGGCACGAACAGCACCGGCCGCTGGATGCGGGTGGAGGCGAGCGTCGCGGTGAGGTCGAGACCAGCCTCGGCGACCTGCTGAAGCTGTTCCGCACCGCCGGCCATTCCCGCCTGCCGGTCTACGGCGAGACGCTCGACGACCCGCGCGGCATGGT
>NZ_VRUV01001073.1:0-598 GCF_008039455.1 Methylobacterium sp. WL116 | reverse complement strand
TCCTGGCCGGCGGCTCCGGCACGCGGCTGCATCCGGCGACGCTGTCGATCAACAAGCAGCTGCTGCCGGTCTACGACAAGCCGATGATCTACTACCCGGTCTCGGTGCTGATGCTGGCCGGCATCCGGGAGATCCTGATCATCTCGAGCCCCGAGCACCTCGACAACTACAAGCGCCTGTTCGGCACCGGCGAGCAGTTCGGCCTGCGCTTCGCCTACGCGGTGCAGCCGAGGCCCGAGGGGCTGGCGCAAGCCTTCCTCATCGGCCGCGAGTTCGTCGGCGAGGACGACGTGGCGCTGATCCTCGGCGACAACCTGTTCTTCGGCGCCGGCATGAGCGACCTGCTGGCGCGCGCCGCCGAGCGCAAGGCGGGGGCGACGGTATTTGCCTACCACGTCGACAACCCGCAGGCCTACGGCGTGGTCACGCTCGACGCGGCCGGGCGGCCGTTGCGGCTGGTCGAGAAGCCGACCGAGCCGGAATCGACCTGGGCGGTGACCGGCCTGTACTTCTACGACAATCAGGTGCTCGACATCGCCGCCGCGGTGACGCCCTCGGCGCGGGGCGAGCTCGAGATCACCTCGGTCAACGAGGCCTA
>NZ_VRUV01001072.1:0-598 GCF_008039455.1 Methylobacterium sp. WL116 | reverse complement strand
GCGATCACCTCGACGTTCTTGCCGTCGAGGTCCATCCGCCGGATCTGGGCGTGGGTGTCGGGCGGCATCGTGATGTTGCCGGGCGATCCGACCGGGACGTAGAGCTTGTCATCGGGGCCGATGGCGATGAACTTCCAGCCGTGCGCCTCGTCCTTGGGTAGGTCGTCGTAGACCAGCACCGGCTTCGGCACCTCGTCGAGATGCGCCTCGATGCCGTCGTAGCGCCAGATCTTCGAGAGCTCGGCCACGAACAGAGATCCGTCGTGGAACGCGAGCCCGTTCGGCCGGTGCAGGCCGGTGGCGATGGTCTTGACCTCGCGCTTGCCGTCAGGCCCGACCTTCGCCGGGATCGCGTAGACCTTGCCGACCGCGCGGGTGCCGACGAACAGAGTCCCGTCCGGGCTCTGGCGCATCGAGCGGGCGTTGGCGAGCCCGCTGGCATAGACCTCGATCTTGAAGCCGTCGGGCACCGTCAGCTTGTCGAGCGGGAGCTTCGCCAGCGGCGTCGCGAGCGGCGGCCCGGAGATCGGTGCGAGCTTGGCGGCGTCCCCGCCCTCGGGGCGCCCGTAGAGGGCGGAGCCCTTGTCGACGGCAGGGG
>NZ_VRUV01001071.1:0-599 GCF_008039455.1 Methylobacterium sp. WL116 | reverse complement strand
GGCATCCGGCCAGGGCCGCGCCGAGGCAGAGGGCGGTGGCCGTCAGCGCGAGCGGGCGGCGGAGGCGACCCGCGGCGGTCGAAGGCGAGGCAGGCAGAGGCGAGGCAGCCATGGGCGGTGAAGTCCTGTCTTCTCGTGGCGGCCAAGGTGGGACCGGGCCGCCGTCATGTCGTTGACGGCCTCTCTACGATGCAGTTTGGGCGAAAACCAGACGCCGCCGCGTCCATCCCGGGACGCGGCGCGAGGCCTTCGCCGACCGATCGGGAGCATCGGAGCGGATGCACGCGGCCCGAAACGTGCGGCGCGAAACCTGCACACCAAAACGTGCGGGTCGGACGACCGGACGCGATTCACAACTTCGCCTTGGTCGAACGGCATGCGAAGGTCGTGCTCTCGTAACCCGTGACGATGCGGCGGAGACACCCGCGCGTCGCCACGGCCGCGCCGCGCCGACGCCAGCACTTGAGGACCTTGCGTGACCACACCGATCCGGATGATCGCGACCGCGACGATCACCCTCTGGACCGCCCTCCTCGGGAGCGCGTCCGTCATGGCTCAGGCGCCGATGGCGCAGACGCCCGCGCCGCAGACCCCGCCGG
>NZ_VRUV01001070.1:0-601 GCF_008039455.1 Methylobacterium sp. WL116 | reverse complement strand
GCCCGCGACCGCGCCGAGATCGCCGCCGCCCTTTCGCTCACCGGCGGCAAGGTGTTCGGCCCCGGCGGCGCCGCCGAGCTCATGGGGCTGCGCCCGACGACGTTGGCCTCGCGCATCAAGGCGATGGGGATCGAGAAGACCCGTTAACCGCCGGGCAACCGCGCGGGCGTCCAGTGACCGGCTCGCGCGCTCGACGCGGGCGCGCTCCGCGAGGAAGACCCGATGCCGACTTCCGCTCCCGCGTCGGGCTCCGTCCTTCCCGCGATGCCGGGCGATGCCGCCCTCCTTGCCGCCGCCCGCGCCTGGGGCCTCAGCCTCGCGGCCGAGCGGCGGATGTCCGCCAACACGGTGGAGGCCTACGAGCGCGACCTGCGCCAGTTCCTCGCCCATCTCGACGCCCGCACCGGCACGCCGACGATCCCCGCGATCGTCGCGTTGAAGCCGCGCGACGTCCGCGCCTTCATGGCCGCGCGGCGGGCCAACGAGGTCGGAGGCCGCTCGCTGATGCGGGCCCTGGCCGGCCTGCGCTCCTTCGCCAAGCACCTCGAGCGCGAGGGTCACGGCACCGTGGCGGCGCTCGGCGCCGTGCGCTCGCCCAAAA
>NZ_VRUV01000106.1:0-11146 GCF_008039455.1 Methylobacterium sp. WL116 | reverse complement strand
CCTCGCGGGCGACGCCGCCGAGGCGCTCGACGCCGCCGACGCCCCGCACGCCCTGGATCGACCGGGCGACCACGTCGTCGACGAACCACGACAGGTCCTCCGGCGTCATCGCGGGCGCGGACGCGCCGTAGACCATGATCGGCAGGCCGGCGATCTCGACGCGGTTGATGATCGGCTCGTCGATGGTCCGCGGCAGGTTCAGGCGGATCTTCGAGACCGCATCCTTCACGTCGTTGACGGCCCGATCGGTGTTCACCTCGAGCCGGAACTCGATGGTGGTGACCGACGAGCCCTCGGTGATGGTCGAGAGGATGTGCTTGACGCCCTTCACGCCCGCCACCGAATCCTCGACCCACTTCGTGACCTGGGTCTGAAGCTCGGAGGGCGCCGCGCCCGACTGGGTGATCGTCACCGAGACGATCGGGATGTCGATGTTGGGAAAGCGCGTGATCGGCAGGGAGCGGAAGCTGACGAAGCCCAGCAGCATCAGGACGAGGAACAGGACGATCGACGGCAGCGGCTGGCGGATCGACCAGGCGGAGATGTTGAGGCGCATGACGTCGCCCCTAGCGCGCGGTCGCGTCGGCGAGCGGCGTCAGGGTCTCGGGCGGCACGGGCCGCACCCGGTCGCCGTCGCGCAGGAAGCTTCCGGCGCGCGCGACGACGGTTTCGCCGGCGGCAAGCCCGCTGCGAACCTCGGAGAACCCCGCGGCGGAGAGGCCGGGCACGACCTTGCGCGCCTCGACCCGCTCGTCCCTCACCACGAGGACCCCGGCGTTGCCGTCGGCCGCGAACAGGAGGCTAGAGACCGGGACCGCGACGCCGGTTCGCCGCGCCACCTCGACGGTGCCGCGGCCGAAGGCGCCGATGCGGAGCGCGGGATCGTCGCCGAGCGCGATGCGGACCTTGCCCAGCCGCGTGGTGCGGTCGACCTCCGGGTAGACCCGGCGGACCTTGCCGACGATCTTGCGCCCGTCCTCCAGGTCGAGCTGGGCCGGATCGCCGATCTTGATCCGCGGCAGCCAGGTCTCCGGCACCTCGCCTTCCAGCTCGATCTCGCCGCGCGCGATCAGGCGGAACAGCGGCTCGCCGGCCGCGGTCGCGGTTCCGCCGACGCGGGCGGTGCGGCGATTGACGATCCCGGCTTCCGGCGCGCGGATCGCGGCGCGGGCGCGCTTGAGCGCGATCTCGGCACCCGAGGCCTTGGCGGTGGCGAGATCGGCCTCTGAGGCCTGCAGGCCGCCGCGGGCCGAGGCGAGCCTGCCGTCCGCGCCCTGTGCCGCGGAGACGCGCTGCTCGAGGATCGCGGCGGTGGCGTTCCCGGTCTTGATCAGGGCCTGGGCGCGCTCCAACGACAGCCGCGCCTCGGTCTGGGCCGCCTCCGACTGCACGATCTGGCTCTTGGCCTGAACGATCGCGGCTTCGGCCCGGGCGACCGCCGCCGCGTTCGCGGCTTCCTGGGTCGCGATCATCTCGGTGGAGAGTTTCGCGAGCACCTGGCCGGCGGCGACCCGGTCGCCCTCCTCCGCCAGCAGCTCGATGATGCGGAAGCCCTCGATCTCCGGCGACACCAGGATCTCGTCGCGCGGCACCAGCGTGCCGGTGATGACCGCCCGCTCGACGATCTCCCGCGTCTGGGCCGGCACGACGCTGATCGCCGGCGCGATGGATTGCGGCTCGGGCACCGCCGCCGTCTCGACCGCGCCGGCGGTCGATGCGCCCGCGCAGAAGGCCGCCGCGAGGCCGGCGACACGCAGGGCGGCAACGAAGGATCGCATCACAGCAGTGGTCTCGCTGGCGGCCGCGGGCTCGCCTGAGCCTGCCCTGTCGCACCGCAGCCCGGCGTTTTGAAGGCACGCGCCGACGCCCCGGGGAGCGTAGACGACGGCATGGAAATAGGCGGCCGAATATCTGCAACCGCGCCGCATTGAGGACGTTAAGCTTTCAACATCCCATGCGACGGGGCTCCCATGAGCATCTTCCAGATTCGTCAGACCAAGAACGGCATCGTCCTGTGGACCGGCTCGGCCGGCGACGAGGCGACCGCCCTCGACGCGATGGCGCGCGAGGCCGGCTACCGCGACTTCCTCGCGCTGCCGGAATCGGTGCGCAGCAACGGCCTCGAAGCCGCGAAGCTCGACCTGATCTCCTGAGGGCGATCGCCCGGCCCGGGCGGGTCGGGCCTCACCCCATCCGACGACCATCGACCCCGTTCGGCCCCGGCCGTGCGGGGTCGATGCGTTTCACGGCACCGCGAACGCCTTGAGGTCGAAGGCGGGGTCGGCGGCCTGCACCGGCGTCGGCGTCCGTCCGGCGCCGAGGATGCGACGGGCCATCATGTGGTCGCCCGCGCGGTTGATCGACTCGACCGCGACCAAGCGCGCGCCGCGGTAGCGGAACACCGAGAACGCCTCGCCGGCACCCCGCCGGACCGACAGGTCCGACGGCCCCGAGAGGCCGGCGATCTGCAGCTTGTAGCGACCCTGGTCGCTCCAGAACCAGGGCAGCGCCGCGTAGGCTGCCGGCCGGCCGGCGAGGCGGGCCGCGAGGCACCGCCCCTGGTCGATCGCGTTCTGCACCGATTCGATCCGCACGGTGCCGTCCGCGGACAATCCCGTCGCGAAGGCGCTGGGATGGCGCGTACAGTCGCCGATCGCCGAGATCGCCGGGTCGTCCGTGGCGAGAAACGCGTCGACCCGGATGCCGTCCGCGACGGACAGGCCGGCCTCGGCCGCGAGCTCCTGGTTCGGCAGCACGCCGATCCCGACCACGACGAGGTCGGCCGGCAGCTCGCGATCGTCCGACAGGCGGACGGCGCCGGCGCGGCCGCCCTCCCCCGCGATCGATGCGACGCCGGCACCGAAGGCGAAGCGGACGCCGAGCCCCTCATGCGCGCCGCGGAAGAAAGCGCCGGTCTCGGTCGAGACCGCCCGCGCCATCGGGCGGTCAGCGGCCTCGATCACCGTCACGTCGAGGCCGCGCGCGGCGGCGACGGCCGCGAACTCAAGGCCGATGAAGCCGGCGCCGACCACGACGATCCGCCGCGCGATCTCCAAGGCCGCGCGCAGGGCGTCCGCGTCGGCGAGGTCGCGCAGCTGGCGCACGCCGGCAAGGTCGGCGCCGGGCACCGGCAGCGGGCGGTTGCGCGCGCCGGTGGCGAGAACGAGGTGATCGTACGGGAGGACGGTCCCGTCGCCGAGCCGCAGCGTCCTGGCCGCCCGGTCGATCGCGACGGCCCGGGTCTGCGAACGGACCGCGATGCGGTGCTCGGCGTAGAAGGCGTCGGGGCGAAGGTGCAGCCCCGCGGCGTCGGTCTTGCCGGCGAGATAGGCCTTCGACAACGGGGGCCGCTGATACGGGAGGCCCGGCTCGTCGCCAACGATGGTGACGGGATCGGCGAACCCGGCCTCGCGCAGCGACGCGGCGACCTGGAACCCCGCCTGCCCGCCCCCGACGACGACGAGGCCGGCGCTCACGCCCTGCCCCCGGCGGCGATCGCGGCGACCGTCTCCTGGCCGAGCACCTCGACCCCCGGCAACCAGCGGGCGCCGTCCTGCATCAGGTACTCCCAGAACGCGGCGGCCGCCGGACCCAGGACCTTGTCGGCCCGGCGGACCGCGTACCAGTCGCGCCGGATCGGCAGGCCCTGGACGTCGAGCAGAACCAGACGGCCGGCCTCGACCTCGGCGGAGACCGTGTGCGCGGAGAGCAGCGCGATCCCGAGCCCGGCCATCACCGCCTGCTTGATCGTCTCGTTCGAGCCGGAATCGATCCCGAGCTTCGCCCGCTTGATGATGATCCCGTTCATGAATTCCTCGAACACCGTGCGGGTGCCCGATCCGTCCTCGCGCACGAGGTAGGCTTCCTCGGCGATGTCGGCCTTGGTCAGCCCGCGGCGGCCCGCCAGGGGGTGGTTGGGATCGGCGATCAGCACCAGGGGGTGCGGCCCGAAGATCTCGGCCTCGATCGCGAAGTCGCGCGGCGGCCGCCCCATGATCGCGAAGTCGATCTCGTAGTTGCGCAGCGCCTCGACCGTGTTGCCGCGGTTGCGCACCGACAGGTTGATCTCGACGCCGGCATGCGCCTTCACGAAGCCGGCGATCACCTGCGGCGCGAAGTACTTCGCGGTCGAGACCACGCCGAGCGTCACTCGGCCGCCGGCGCCGCCCTTGAGAATGCGGAGCTTGTCGGCGCAGGTCTCCAGCACGGTGTTGATGCTGTCGATCGCCCACAGCATCTCGCGGCCGGCATCGGTCGGCTTCAACCCGGTCGGCGTCCGGTCGAACAGCAGCAGGCCCGCCTCCTCCTCCAGCTGGCGGATGCGGGCATAGAGGGCGGCCGAGGTGACGTTGAGCTCCTGGGCGGCCCGCGTCATGGTGCCGAGACGTGCCACCGCCGCGACGGCCTGAAGTTGCTTGAGGGACAGGTTGCGCATGCGCTGTTTTTAGTTTTTTTGTAATCGGCCGCAAGATGTTTTAGATTTCTTGCCCACAGGCGGCGTCGGTCCCTGGTGAAGGGCGACCCGCGTGCGGTATCCTGCCGGCATTCGGGCAGGTAAGGCCTGCGGCAGGCGCCGTCGCACGCATGACGGCGCGGCAGGATCTCGGGCGGAAAGGCAAGCGGATGTCGACAGGTTCACCGGCACTCGGATCGCGGCTCGATGCATGCCTCGCCGAGGCTGTCGCGGCGGAGCCGCACTTGGCCGACACCGCCGCCGTGATCGCCGCGATCGCGGCGGCCTCCATCGACATCAGCGAGGTCATCGGGCGCGGAGCGCTCGGGGGCGACCTCGCGGCGGCCGGCCAGCACAACAGCGACGGCGACGTGCAGAAGGCGCTCGACGTGATCGCTCACCAGCGCGTCACGGAAGCCCTCCAGGGCGCGCCCGTCGCCGAGGTCGCCTCCGAGGAGGCCGAGGGCGTGATGCACCTCAACGCCGGGGCGCCGCTCGCGGTCGCGATCGACCCGCTCGACGGCTCGTCGAACATCGGCGTGAACATGGCGGTGGGCACCATCTTCGGCATCCGCCCGGCCGTGACCGCCGAGGGCGACCCGATCGCCTCCTTCACCACGCCCGGCACGGCGCAGACGGCGGCCGGCTTCGTCACCTACGGGCCGGCCACGGTGCTGATCCTGACGCTGGGCCACGGCACCCAGGTCTACGTGCTCGACCGTGCCGAGCGCGCCTTCCGCCTGACCCATGCCGCGCTCGAGGTGCCGGCGGCCGCCAAGGAATACGCGATCAACGCCTCGAACGCCCGGCATTGGGACGGCCCAATCAAGGCCTACATCGAGGATTGCCTGCGCGGCGCCGAGGGCCCGCACGACAAGGACTACAACATGCGCTGGCTCGGCTCGCTGGTGGCCGACGCGCAGCGCGTGCTGATGCGCGGCGGCGTGTTCCTGTACCCCGGCGACGGGCGCAAGGGCTACGCGCAAGGACGCCTGCGCCTGCTCTACGAGGCCGCCCCGATCGCCATGCTGATGGAGCAGGCCGGCGCCGGCGCCACCGACGGCGAGCGCCGCATCCTCGACATCGCCGCCGCCGGCATCCACGAGCGCGTGCCGCTGGTCTTCGGCTCGGTCGAGGAGGTCGCCAGCGTCGCCAAGTACTACGACGGGCGCAACCACGCCGCCGGGCGCTCCCCCCTGTTCGGGCAGCGCGGGCTGATGCGCTCGTGACCTCGGGACACGCCCGGTAGCAGCATGTCGGCGCGGCATCCGATCATCTCGGTCACCGGTTCCTCGGGGGCCGGCACGACCTCGGTGCGCAACACCTTCGAGCAGATCTTCCGGCGCGAGGACGTGTCGGCGGTCTACATCGAGGGCGACGGCTTCCATGCCTTCGACCGCGAGACGATGCACGCGATGATGGCGGCGGAGCCGACGCTCTCGCACTTCGCGCCGCGCGCCAACCTCCTGCCGGAGCTCGAGGAGGTGTTCCGCACCTACGGCGAGTCCGGGCGGGGCCGGACCCGGCACTACGTCCACGACGTCGAGGACGCCGCGCGCTACGGGCGGCCGCAGGGCAGCTTCACCGAGTGGGAGGATTTCGCGCCCGGCTCCGACCTGCTGTTCTACGAGGGCCTGCACGGCTGCGTCGTCGACCAGACCCTGGACCTCGCGCGCTACCCCGACCTGAAGATCGGCGTCGTGCCGGTGATCAACCTCGAATGGATCCAGAAGCTGCACCGGGACCGGTCGTTCCGGGGCTATTCGACCGATGCGGTCACCGACGTGATCCTGCGGCGGATGCCGGATTACGTGCAGACCATCTGCCCGCAATTCTCCTGGACCGACATCAACTTCCAGCGGGTGCCCACGGTCGACACCTCGAACCCGTTCATCGCCCGCTGGATCCCGACGGCCGACGAATCGATGGTGGTGATCCGCTTCAAGGACCCCAAGGGCATCGACTTCTCGTACCTGCGCTCGATGCTCGAGGGCAGCTTCATGAGCCGGGCCAACTCGATCGTCATCCCCGGCGGCAAGCTCGACCTCGCGATGCAGCTCATCCTCACGCCGATCATCATGCAACTCGTCGAGCGCAAGCGCCGGCTCGCCTGACCGCACGGGTCGTCGCGGGCAATAAGTCCGGCTGTTTTGGCCGGGCTTCCCCACCCCTCATCAGCCCGCGCGAGGGCGTGTCGGCCCCGCGCGTCTCGGAACCTGCCGCATGCCAAAGGCCATCATCGCCCCCTCGATCCTGTCGGCCGACTTCGCACGGCTGGCGGAGGAGACCCGCGCCGTGGACGCGGCCGGCGCCGACTGGATCCATCTCGACGTGATGGACGGGCATTTTGTGCCCAACATCACCTTCGGGCCGCCGGTGGTGAAGGCCTTGCGCCCGCACACGAAGAAGTTCTTCGACGTGCACCTGATGATCGCGCCGGCCGACCCCTACCTCGCGGCCTTCGCGGACGCCGGCGCCGACGGCATCACCGTCCACGTCGAGGCCGGGCCGCACAGCCATCGCTCGCTCCAGACCATCCGAAGCTTGGGCAAGCGCACCGGCATCGCGCTCAACCCGGGAACGCCCGCCGCGATGGTCGAGCCGCTGCTCGACCTCGCCGACATGGTGCTGGTGATGACGGTGAACCCGGGCTTCGGCGGCCAGAGCTTCCTCGGCAGCGCCCTGGAGACGGTGGCGCGGGTGAAGGCGATGATCGCGGGCCGCGCCATCGACATCCAGGTCGACGGCGGCGTCGACGCCGAGACGGTCGGCCGTGCGACCGCCGCCGGCGCCAACGTGTTCGTCGCCGGCAACGCGGTGTTCAAGGACGGCCCCGACCGCTACGCCGAGCGGATCGCCGCGATCCGCGCCGGCGCCGAGGCGGCGCGCGGCCGGGCGATCCGATGCTGATGGCGACCTCATGCTGAAGGCGCTGATCTTCGACGTCGACGGGACGCTGGCCGAGACCGAGGACCTGCATCGCCAGGCCTTCAATCACGCCTTCTCCGAGCTCGGCCTGCCCTGGCACTGGGACCCGGCGTGCTACGCCGACCTGCTGACGGTGATGGGCGGGAAGGAGCGGCTCGCCCACTACGTCGCGACCCGCCACGGCGATGCCGCGGGCCTGCGAGCGCGCATGCCGGAGATCCACACCCGCAAGACCGCGATCTACGGCGGCCTCGTCGCGGAGGGCGCGCTCGCGCTCCGCCCAGGCGTCGCGAGGCTGATCGCCGAGGCGCGGGCGGGCGACGTCCGGCTCGCGATCGCGACGACCACCACCCGCGCCAACGTCGACACGCTCCTCGCCGTCAACTTTCCGGCCGGCGACCGCCCCTTCGACGTGATCGCCTCGGGCGACGAGGCCGCCCGCAAGAAGCCGGCCTCCGACATCTTCGATCTCGCGGTGCAACGCCTCGGCATCGCGCCGTCGGAGGCCATCGCGTTCGAGGATTCCGCCGCCGGCATCCGCTCGGCGCTCGATGCCGGCCTGCCGGTGCTGGCGACCCGCAGCCGCTACACCGAGAGCCACCGCCTCGACGGTGCGTTCTCGGCGGTGTCGGATCTCGGCGAGCCGGGGCATCCGCACCGGCACGTCTTCGGGTTCGCGTGGGCGGACGGGGTGGTGACGCTCGCGGGCCTGAGGGAGTGGCACGCGAGCGCCTGACCCATCAGTCGCGACGGGCGAGCCGGCGACCGGCCGACTGCCGGCGCGCATCGTGCCGCCCCTGCGCTTCCGTCGCGAACAGCATCGTCCCCGCGACGAGGCCCAGTGCCGCGGCAAGCCCGAGCTTCAGCCATTTCGGGTCGGCGGCGGCGACGTGGCCGACGGAGCGGTCGTCGAAACGGCCATGGGCGCCGGGATCGGTGTCCACCGGCTCGTAGAGGTTGTCGGCTCGGTGCTTGTTGGCGCGCACGCTGGTCATCTCCCCGCGATATCCGTGACGGGCGAGATACCCGTCGATCCAGCCCGGGATCACCATGTTGCCGACGATCGCCTTCCAGGCCGACGTCCCGATCCAAAGCTCGCGCGGCGCCGCCTGCGCGGCCGCGTAGACGTGGCGGGCGATCGCCTCGGGCTGGTAGATCGGCGGCACCGGCTCGAGCTTGCGCGGCAGCACCGAGCGGGCCCAATCGAATTGCGGCGTGTTCACCGCAGGCAGCTGCACCATCGTCAGCCGCACCTTGCTGCCGTCGTGCAGCAATTCGCTGCGCAGCGAGTCGACGAAACCGCGCACCGCCGCCTTGGCCGCGCAATAGGTCGCCTGCAGGGGGATCGAGCGGTAGGCCAGGGCCGAGCCGATATGGACGATGGTGCCGGAATCCTTGGGCACCATGTGCTCGAGCGCGGCGAGCGTGCCGTGGACCTGGCCGAGATAGGTCACCTCGGTGACGCGACGGAACTCCTCGGCGGAGGTCTGCTGGACGGGCGCGTAGACCGTCACCATCGCGTTGTTGACCCAGACGTCGATGCCGCCGAACGCCGCGACGACCTCGGCGGCCGCCTGGCACACCGCGTCCGCGTCGGCGACGTCGGCCGCGAACGCCATCGGGCGTCCGCCGGCCCGCACCACGTCCTCGATCGTCCCGTGGAGGCCGGCCTCGCCTCGGGCGATCAGGCCGACGTTCCATCCATGCCGGGCGAACTCGCAGGCGACCGCCCGGCCGACGCCGGCGCTGGCGCCCGTGACCACGACCGTCCGTTTCCGCTCAACCTGTTTTCGCATTCTGTCCTCGTCGGCGCGCCGGTCGGCCACGGTTCGGGAACGCCCGTCGCCGCTGATCTTTCCGTCGTCGGCCGATCGCGTTCGCGTGTGCCGCCCGCGTTGCCTCCCCGCGCCGCACGCGCGTATAAACCGCGGCATCCCCGCCCGGCGGCGTCGAGGGCGCGAGCCCTCCGCCGCCAAGACCCAAAGAACGCGCGACGCCATGGCCGGCCATTCCCAGTTCAAGAACATCATGCACCGCAAAGGCCGGGTGGACGCCGTCCGCTCGAAGCTCTTCGGGAAGCTCGCCCGCGAGATCACGGTGGCGGCCAAGCTCGGCCTGCCCGATCCGGCGATGAACGCACGCCTGCGCGCGGCGATCATCGCGGCCCGCGCCGAGAACGTGCCCAAGGACAACATCGAGCGGGCGATCAAGAAGGCGGCCGGTGCCGACGGGGAGACCTACGAGGAGATCCGCTACGAGGGCTACGGCCCAGGCGGTGCTGCGCTGATCGTCGAGGCGCAGACCGACAACCGCAACCGCACGGCCTCCGACGTGCGCTCGGCCTTCACCAAGTCCGGCGGGAGCCTCGCCGAGACCGGCGCCGTCGCGTTCATGTTCGACCGTGTCGGGGTGGTCGGCTTCGCGGCCTCGGTCGCCGACGCCGACACGATGCTGGAGGCGGCGATCGAGGCCGGCGCCGACGACGTGCGCTCCGACGAATCCGGCCACGAGATCACCTGCGCGCAGGACTCCTTCGGCGAGGTCACCAAGGCCCTGGAGGCGCGCTTCGGCGAGCCGACCCGCACCGGCCTCGTCTGGAAGGCGCAGAACACGATCGACGTCGACGACGAGACCGGCGAGAAGCTGATCCGCCTCGTCGAGGTGATCGAGGACCAGGACGACGTGCAGAACGTCTACGTCAACTTCGCCCTGTCCGACGCGCTGGTGGCCAAGCTCGAGGCCTGAGGCGCGAGACGCGGGGCGCGGGCGTCAGCGGGGCGAGGCCGCCCCGCTGCGGTCGCAGCGGTAGGGCGCGACCCCGATCGCCGGGTCCTGCAGCACGCGGCCGCCCGAGGCCTCGCAGCGGACCTGGAAGGAATCGTGCGGCCCCCAGAAGCTCCAGATCGTGAACATCGGCAGCACCATCATCAGGCAGACGCTGCCGATGACCATGCCCGCCGCCCAGGCGTTGCCGCGCAGCGGTTTCGGCGGCTCCGGCCGCATCGGCGGCAGCGGCGCGAGGAAGGCCAGGGTCGGCACCAGCCAATCGAGGGTGTTCATCCGCCAGCCCGCCCGCAGTTTCGGCCCGCATCGTGGCGCGCCGCGAAGCCGACGGTAGTTCGATCGCCTCAGTTTCGAAAGTCGGTCAGCCGCGACCGTTTGGCGAAACCCTTCGTTCACGCTATGTGCTCAGACAGAGCCGGTACGGCGTTCCGGCCGTGCGGCCAAGGTCCGGTTCATGACGCCCATCCGCATCCTTGGCATCGATCCGGGCCTGCGCCGCACCGGCTGGGGCGTCGTGACGGTGACGGGGGCGAAGCTCGCCTACGTCGATTGTGGCGTCGTCACCTCGGACGGCGACCTGCCGCTGGCGCTGCGCCTGCGCGAATTGCACGAGGGCATCACCCGGGTCGTGCGGGACTTCTCGCCCGACGAGGTTTCGGTCGAGGAGACCTTCGTCAACAAGGACGCGCAGGCGACGCTCAAGCTCGGGCACGCCCGCGCCATCGCCCTGCTGGTGCCGGCGCTCGCTGGCGTGCCGGTGTTCGAGTACGCGGCGAACCTGATCAAGAAGTCGGTCTGCGGCTCGGGGCATGCCGAGAAGGCGCAGATCCAGGCGATGGTGCGCTTCCTGTTGCCGAAGGCCGAGTTCAAGCTGGCGGATGCGGCCGATGCGCTCGCCATCGCCATCACCCACGTCAACCATCGCGGCGCCCATGCGCTCAAGCGCGCCAACCCGCCGCCCGGCGCGGCCGGGCCGGGCGC
>NZ_VRUV01001069.1:0-601 GCF_008039455.1 Methylobacterium sp. WL116 | reverse complement strand
AGGCCGACCGCTGGGGCCGCCTGCGCATCGACGCCCTGTCGGAGGCGGATGGACCGGTCGACCTCGCGGGGGACCTCGTCGGTGCCGGTCTCGCCCAGGTCGATGCCGGCGAGGGCGACGCCCTGTGCCGCCCGGGGCTGCTCGCCGTCGAGGAGGCCGCGCGCACGGCCGGACTCGGGCTCTGGCACCAGCCGTCGCTCGAGGCCTCGGACGGTCCTGGCCTGCGCGCGGCGGCGGGGCGGTTCGTCGTGGTCCAGGGCACGATCCGCCATGTCGGCGAGCGCCCGAGCCGGACCTATCTCGACTTCGCGGCCCGGGGGGAGGACGGGCTCACGGTCACCGTGTCGAAACGCACTTGGCGCAGGATGCGCGAACATGGTTTGAGTGCGGACAGGCTCAGGAACGCGCGGGTGCGGGTGCGCGGGGTGGTCGAGATCCGTCGCGGGCCGACCCTCGACATCGCGGTGCTGGAGACGATCGAAGTGCTGGAGGCGCCCACGGCGATCGCCGGCGCGAGCACGGATGGGGAGCGGGCGCTGCGGCGCTGAACGGCATGATGGGCGGCACGACGCGGAGTGGAACGGGAATTGGGCAGGGCGGC
>NZ_VRUV01001068.1:0-602 GCF_008039455.1 Methylobacterium sp. WL116 | reverse complement strand
GGGCAAGGCCCGCGGCTCGTCGCTGGCCCGCATCCGCAGCGCGGTCGACGCCATCGCGGCCTCGGGGCTGACGGTCTCGAAGGCCACCGTCGCCGCGAGCCTGCTCGGCGACCTGGCACGAAGCTGACGCCGGATCGAGGACATGAAAAAGCCGGCCCGGCGCATGCGCGGGACCGGCTTTTCAGGGACCGGGCGGTTCGTATCGCAGGCTCAGAACGGGCCCATCCGCATGTCGAGCATGCGCTGGTTGTGCTCGAGCCAGAGGCGGAGCATCTGCGAGAACAGGCCGGGCTTCGGGGCAGGCTGGGTCATGGATCGCTCTCCGTGGGGCGACGGCCGCAGGGCCGTCCGTTCGCTCCGAAGATGCCGATCATGGTGCGCTGCAACAATGGACAAGGTTGCACTTCGCGCATGCATCGGGCGCATGTGTGTAGCTAAATATTAACGGTTCGGCGTTGTCGCATGCGTGAGCGGCAGTATCCTGCAACCAGAGCGATAGCGTCCCCGCGGCGCGATCAGCCGGGGTGGACCGGCGCCGGCAGGACCGAGCGCGTCGGCCCCGACATCGCCGACAGCGCGAGGCCGAGCCCGAGGGCCGACAC
>NZ_VRUV01001067.1:0-608 GCF_008039455.1 Methylobacterium sp. WL116 | reverse complement strand
GGCGGTGACCGAGCAGGTCTTCGCCGGCGCCGCGCCGACCCATGCGAACGCCTACAAGCTGACGCTCGCTGAGCGGACCCTGTCCGCGGCGCTCAACCAAGCGAGGGCCTAAAGCCATGAAGTTCGATCAGCCCGCCGGCCAAAACCCGATCGACCAGCTCAAGGTCGTCGGAAAGCCGACCGACCGGGTCGAAGGACCGCTCAAGGTCACGGGGACCGCGCCCTACGCCTACGAATGGCACGATCCGCACGCGAACCTCGCCTACGGCTTCATCGTCGGCGCCGGCATCGCCAAGGGCCGGATCGCGACCCTCGACGTGGCGCGCGCGAAGGCCGCCTCGGGCGTCGTCGCCGTCGTCACCCACGAGAATGCCGGGCCGCTCGGCCAGGGCGAGTTCTACGTCCACCGCTTCCTCGCCGCGCTCGTCGTCGACCACTACCACCAGGCCGTCGCGGTCGTCGTCGCCGAGACCTTCGAGCAGGCGCGGGCCGCCGCGGCCCTGGTCCGGGTCACGTATGTCGAGGAGCCGGGCGCCTTCGACCTCGCCGCGCAGGAGGCGACCGCGCCCGTGGCCGAGCAGGGCCCGTTCGGCGGCAAGCCCGAGACC
>NZ_VRUV01001066.1:0-608 GCF_008039455.1 Methylobacterium sp. WL116 | reverse complement strand
GGTGCGGACGCGGCCGCCGCGGTGCGCCCGAGCCACTCGGTGCCGATCGGGCGGCGGCGGATCACCGGGACCTGCGCCATGATGCGCAGCTGGGTGCAGATCTCGCCGGCGACCGCGTCGTAGCCGGCATGGGTCGTCGCCACCGGCTTCTCGACGACGGACAGCGCGCCGGCCCGCAGGGCGTTCATCGAGATGCGCAGCGAGGAATCCTCGACCGAATCGGCGATCACCACGATCGGCGTCGGGTGCTCGGACATGATGCGGCGGGTGGTCTCGAGCCCGTCGATACCGGGCAGGCGGATGTCCATCGAGATCACGTCGGGCCGCACGCTGTCGATCGCCGACAGGGCCTCCTCGCCCGATGCGACGGCGGCGACGCAGGCCAGGCGGGGATCGCGGGAGAGGATGTGGCGCAGCAGCTCGCGCACCACCAGGCTGTCCTCGACCAGCATGACGCGGACCGGCTCGCTCACAACAGCTGCCCGATGGTGTCGAGGAGCTGGCGCTGGTCGAACTTCTGCTTGGTGAGGTAGGCGTCGGCGCCGAGGTCGAGGCCGCGGGCGACGTCGGCCGCGTCGCCCCGCGAGGTCATCAGCACCACCGGCAGG
>NZ_VRUV01001065.1:0-610 GCF_008039455.1 Methylobacterium sp. WL116 | reverse complement strand
AGCGGGGACGGCGGCTCCCCGGGGAGCGCCTGGAACCGGCGCTTGCCCGGCACCAGCTTCGGCGTCTGGGCGAGCAGGCTGATCGTGTAGGGGTGGGCGGGGGCGCAGAACAGGGTCTCGGCCGGCGCCACCTCGACGAGGCGGCCGAGATACATCACTGCCACGCGCGAGGCGACGTGGGCGATCACCCCGAGGTCGTGGCTGACGAACAGGTAGGTCAGGCCGAGGTCGCGGCGGAGCTCCAGGAACAGGTTCAGCACCTGCGCCTGGATCGAGACGTCGAGCGCCGCCACCGACTCGTCGCAGACCAGCATCCGCGGCTTCACCGCCAGGGCCCGCGCGATGCCGATGCGGGCGCGCTGGCCGCCGGAGAACTGGTGCGGGTAGCGCGCCATCGCGTCGGCCCCGAGGCTGACCCGGGCGAGCTGGTCGGCCACGTAGGCGCGCTTGTCGCGGGCCGCGACGAGGCCGTGGGCGACGGGGGCCTCGCCGACGATGTCGAGCACCCGCAGGCGCGGGTTGAGGGACGCGGTGGCGTCCTGGAAGATCATCTGGACGGACAGCGCGGCCGCGCGGCGCTCCGCGGCGCTCGACCCGGCAAGGTCGCGCC
>NZ_VRUV01001064.1:0-610 GCF_008039455.1 Methylobacterium sp. WL116 | reverse complement strand
CTAGCCCCAGAGCTGCGTGCGCACGTCCGCCGGCCAGGCGGCGAGGTCGAGGCCGTGGTGGCGCAGCAGCGCGAGCGTGATCCGCTCCACGCCCCGGCCCGCGCCTGGCCGGAGACGAACTGCTACGTCGACCTCTGGATCGAGCTGCTGCACGCCCGCGGGCTCGAACCGGAGGGGATGCTCGGCTTCACCCTGCGCCAGGATTTCGAGGGCGACCAGTTCACCTTCTTCAAGCCGGCGATGGCCGACATCGAGGCGCTCTACGGCCTGCGCCTGGAGGAGCTCGCCGTCTACGACGGGCTCGAGCGCCACGCGAGCGTCCAGGTCGCCCGCGGCTGCCCGGTGCTCGTCGAGGTCGACGCGATCCACCTGCCCGACACCGCCGGCACCACCTACGGGCGCGAGCACGCCAAGACGACGATCGCGATCCTCGGGCTCGACCCGCGGGGGCGCATTCTCGACTACCTGCACAATGCCGGCCGCTTCCAGCTCGCCGCCGACGACTACGACGGCATCTTCGGCCCTGCCCTGCTGGCGCCCTACGCCGAGTTCGTGAAGGTGGTCGCCCCGCCCCTGCCGCCCCGCGCGCTGCGGGCGGCAGGGGCGGGGC
>NZ_VRUV01001063.1:0-611 GCF_008039455.1 Methylobacterium sp. WL116 | reverse complement strand
CGCCTCAGCCGGCCGGCGAGGGGCCTGCTGCGAAGGTCCCGTCGAGGCGCGGCGCGCCCTGCGTCGCCACCAGCCCGCGCGCGACGAGATCCTCGAGGTGGGCGAACACCGACAGCGCCGCCGCGCCGCGCAGGCGCGGATCGAGGTTCTGGTACGTGGCCGCGACGATCGCCGGGATGGTGTCGTCGCCGGCGGCGATGCGCGCGCGGATCGAGGCCTCGCGGTGGCGGCGGTGGTTGGCCAACCCGCGCACGAAGCGCCGGGGATCGCGCACCGGGCCGCCATGGCCCGGCCAGTAGATGGTCTCGTCGCGGCCCCTGAGCTTGTCGAGCGAATCCATGTAGGCGCGCATCGAACCGTCCGGCGGCGCGACGATGCTGGTCGACCATGCCATGACGTGATCGCCGGAGAACAAGGCCGCCTCCTCCGGCAGGGCGAAGGCGAGGTGGTTCATGGTGTGGCCGGGCGTCTCGACCGCGACGAGGGTCCAGCCTTCGCCGGAGAGCGCATCGCCCTCGTGCATCGGCCGGTCGGGGACGTGGTCGCGGTCGGCGGCGGCATCGAGATGGCCGATCTCGCCGGCGCCGAGCGCGCGGGCGGCCCGATGCGGC
>NZ_VRUV01001062.1:0-612 GCF_008039455.1 Methylobacterium sp. WL116 | reverse complement strand
CGCACCCATCGCGGCGAGGTCGAAGCCCTCGAGGATGTTCAGGATCTCGATCAGGTGGACGCCGCCGGACGAGGGCGGCGGCATCGAGACCACCTCGTAGCCGCGATAGGTCCCGCGCACGGGCTGGCGGACCACCGGCCGGTAGGCGGCGAGATCGGCCTCCGTCATCGGGCCGCCGGCCGCGCGCACCGCCTCTACGGATCGGGAAAGCTGTCCCTCGCCGAGCTGATCGCGCCGGCCGAGGCCCTGGCCCGCGCCGGCATCCCGGTCACCGGCGGCCTCGCCGATTCCCTGCCGCGGTCGGCCGGCCTCCTCGGGCGCTGGCCCTCGACCCGCCGGATCTTCTTCCGCGGCGACGTCCCCCTGCCCCGCGGCGACAGCCTCGTGCAGGCGGACCTCGCCGACACGCTGCGCGCCGTCGCCGAGGGTGGCCCGGACGCGTTCTATGCCGGCCCGATCGCCGGGCGGATCGCGGCGGCGGTGCGCGCACCCATCGCGGCGAGGTCGAAGCCCTCGAGGATGTTCAGGATCTCGATCAGGTGGACGCCGCCGGACGAGGGCGGCGGCATCGAGACCACCTCGTAGCCGCGATAGGTCCCGCGCACGGGCTGG
>NZ_VRUV01001061.1:0-616 GCF_008039455.1 Methylobacterium sp. WL116 | reverse complement strand
ACCGGCTGGCCGGCCGAGCCGAAGCCGCGCTTCGCGCCGGCGCGGTTGACGACGCCGAACCGCAGCACCGCCTGCTCCAGGTAGTCGATCGCCGCCACCAGGTGATCGCGGGCCGCCTCGATCGCCTCGGCCCCGTCCTCCGGCCGGGTGTCGGCGAGCTTCACCGCGGCGATCAGCACGCGGTCGCGCTCGTCCTCGATCCGCCGGTCGCGCTCGACCGAGCCGCGGATCTCGGCATCGAAGGCATCGACCACCGACCACGGGAGGGCGTCCGCGCCGGCAGGGCCGACGAACTTCTCGGCGTGGCGCCGGGCGGCGGCGGTGGCCCGTCGCAGGCTGGAGGCGAGCTCGGCGTCCATGGGGTTGTTCCGATCCTTGTACGCTGCACCGACGGTTTCAGCGCGCGCGCGTTCCCTCCCTACACCCCGACGCGCCGTCATGCAGGCGCCGACCCAAGGCGGAGCCTGACGACGGGATGGCCCTGGGCGGGCGCAACGCGCCCGGCCGGAGCGTCAGGGCAGGGGCGCCTCGCGCGTCATCCAGGCCTCGATCCGGGTGACGTCGGCCTGCGACAGGCCGTGGCCGCCCGGGAGGACCGCGTGCTCGACGCGGGCGC
>NZ_VRUV01001060.1:0-616 GCF_008039455.1 Methylobacterium sp. WL116 | reverse complement strand
ACCTCGCCCCGCGCGACGTCGTCGCCCGCGGCATCTTCCAGGCCCTGGCGCGGGGCCGCACGGTCTACCTCGACACCCGCGGGGCGCTCGGCGCTTCGATGCCGACGCGCTTCCCCACCGTCGCGGGCCTGTGCGCGACGGCCGGCATCGATCCGGCGCGGCAGGCGATCCCGGTGCGGCCGGCGGCGCACTACCACATGGGCGGCATCCGGGTGGACGGCACCGGCGCGTCGAGCGTTCCCGGCCTCTACGCCAACGGCGAGGTCGCCTCGACCGGCCTGCACGGCGCGAACCGGCTCGCCAGCAACTCGCTGCTCGAGGCGCTGGCCTTCTCCGACTTCATCGCCGACGCCTTCGATGCGATGCCTCCGGCCGCCGTCCTGCCCGAGATCCGCACCGCGCGCGCATCGAGCGACCTGCCGGCGATCCGGGCGATCATGGAGCGCCATGTCGGCGTGGTCCGCGACGCGGCCGGCCTGCAGATCGCCGTCGACGGCCTGTCGCGCTTGGCCGAAACGGGCTGCGACGCCGCGCTCACCGCCCTGATGATGGCGCAGGCGGCACTCGGTCGCTGCGAGAGCCGCGGCGGCCACTGGCGCAGCGACCATCCGCACGC
>NZ_VRUV01000105.1:0-11299 GCF_008039455.1 Methylobacterium sp. WL116 | reverse complement strand
CCGCGTCGCGATCCTGCGGCCCGACGGCAGCGAGGCCGGCACGGACGAGCCAGGCGAGATCGCCGTCGCCCGCCCCGATCCGGTGATGTTCCTGCGCTACTGGAACCAGCCCGAGGCGACCGCGCGCAAGTTTTCCGGCGACTGGATGCTCACCGGCGACCAGGCCCGGCGCGACGCGGACGGCTACGTCCACTTCGTCGGCCGCGACGACGACCTGATCACCTCGGCGGCCTACCGGATCGGCCCCGCCGAGATCGAGGCCTGCCTGTGCGCCCACCCGGCCGTGGCGCTCGCCGCCGCGGTCGGCAAGCCCGATCCGCTGCGCACGGAGATCGTGAAGGCCTTCCTCGTCCTGCGCCCGGGCTACGCCGCCTCGCCGGCGCTCGCCGACGAGATCCAGGCCTTCGTGCGCACGCGGCTCTCGGCCCACGAGTACCCGCGCGAGATCGCCTTTCGCGACGCCCTGCCGATGACCACCACCGGCAAGATCATCCGTCGGGCGCTGCGCGACGCGGAGTGAGGCGGATGGCCTCCCTCCCCCCCTCTGCGGGGGAGGGTGGGCCTCGCGTCAGCGAGGGTCGGGAGAGGGGAGCGACCTCTCCGGACAGCGCGCTCCCCTCTCCCGACCCGCTTCGCGGGCCACCCTCCCCCGCAGAGGGGGGGGAAGAGCCCTGTCGAGACTTCAGCGGCTTCCCCGGACGGGGTTTCGCCTCACACGAACAGCCGCTCGCCCTGCAGGTCCTTGTACAGCCCCGCCACCTGCTCGCCGTAGCCGTTGTAGATCAGCGTCGGGACGCGGGTGTCGGTGCCGAGCACGCGCTCGCTCGCCTGGCTCCAGCGCGGGTGCGGCACCGCCGGGTTGACGTTGGCCCAGAAGCCGTATTCGGACGGGCCGAGCGCCTCCCAGAAGGTCTTCGGCCGCTCGGCCACGAACGAGACCTTCACGATCGACTTGATCGACTTGAACCCGTACTTCCACGGCAGCGCGAGGCGGATCGGCGCGCCGAACTGGTTCGGCAGCGCCTTGCCGTAGATGCCGGTGGCGACGAAGGCGAGGTCGTTGCCGGCCTCCGCCATCGTCAGCCCCTCGACGTAGGGCCACGGGTAGAAGGTGCGCTGGCCCGGCGCCATCTTGCGGTCGAGGAAGGTCGTCAGCTGGACGTACTTCGCCCCCGAGGCGGGCTTCGCCAGCGCCACGAGCTTGGACAGCGGGAAACCGGTCCACGGCACCGCCATCGACCACGCCTCGACGCAACGGTGGCGGTAGAGCCGCTCCTCCAGCCCGATCTTGCGGATCAGGTCCTCGACGCCGAGCTCGAACGGTTTCTCGACGAGGCCGTCGACCTTGATCGTCCACGGGCTGGTCTTGAGCGCGTCGGCGGCCGGCAGCACGGTCTTCGAGGTGCCGAACTCGTAGAAGTTGTTGTAGTCGCCGCTGAAGGCCTCCGGCGTCAGCGGGCGGTCGAGGGCGTAGGCGTCGTTGCGCTTGGCCGGATAGGGCCCCGTGTCGGCGAAGGCCCGCCCGCCCAGCATCGCCGCCGCGGCGAGCCCGGCGGAGCCGCCGAGCAGCGCCCGCCGGTCGAGGAACACGGATTCCGGGGTAACGAGGTGCTCGGGAATCTCCCAGCCGCGCAACCGCTTGATCAGCATCGTCGTCTCCGCACTGTCCTGCCCGCCACGTGTCGCGACCGTCCCCTCGAGGAGCCGGTGGACCGCTGCGCGCGTCTTGTTCGCCGTCTACGGCGGAGGGGTTACCTCCGTTTCGGATCCGGTCGGCGGCGCTTCGTCGCGGAGCATCCGGCGCAGAACCTTGCCGACGTTGGTCTTCGGCAGGCTCTGGTGCAGCACGACCCTGCGCGGCACCTTGTAGCCGGTGAGCTGGGTCCGGGCATGCGCGCGGATCGCCTCGGCGGTGAGCGCGGGGTCGCGCAGGACGACGTGGGCCACCACCATCTCGCCGGTCTCGGCGTGGGGCGCGCCGACCACGGCGCATTCGAGCACGCCGGGATGGGCCGACAGCACGTCCTCGACCTCGTTCGGGTAGACGTTGAAGCCGGAGACGAGGATCATGTCCTTCATCCGGTCGACGATCCGCACCTGGCCGTCCGTCTCCATCACGGCGATGTCGCCGGTGCGGAAGAACCCGTCCGCGGTGGTCGCCGCGGCGGTCTCGTCGGGGCGCTTCCAGTAGCCCTTCATCACCTGCGGCCCGTGCACGCAGATCTCGCCGGGGGTGCCGGCGGGCACCGGCATCCCGTCCGAGCCGCGGATCGACACGTCGGTCGAGGGCAGCGGATAGCCGATCGTGCCGGACCACGCCGCGAGGCGATACGGGTTGACGCAGACCACCGGCGAGGTCTCCGACAGGCCGTAGCCCTCGATGATGGTCTTGCCGGTGATCGCCTTCCAGCGCGCGGCGACCGCGCTCTGCACCGCCATGCCGCCGGCTACCACGTAGTCGAGCTGCGAGAAGTCGACCGTGCCGATCTTCGGGTGGTTGTTCAGCAGGTTGAAGAGCGTGTTGACGCCGGAGAAGTGGGTGAACCGGGTCCTCGACAGCGTCCTCACGAAGCCGTCGCCGTCGCGCGGGTTCGGGATCAGGAGGCAGCTCCCGCCGGTGCGCATGAAGAAGAAGAAGCAGCAGGTCAGCGCGAAGATGTGATACAGCGGCAGCGCCGTGACCATCACCCGGCCGGGCTCGTCGAGGCCCTCGAACCAGACCTCGCTCTGGACGACGTTCACCATGATGTTGCGGTGGGTCAGCATCGCCGCCTTGGCGACGCCGGTGGTGCCGCCGGTGTATTGCAGGAAGGCGAGGTCGTCCTGCGTCACGGCGGCCTTCGGCGCCGTCAGCCCCCTGCCCTGACGCATCACCGCGTCGAGCCGCACCGCCTTGCCCGCCGGCAGGACGAAGGGCGGCACCGCCTTCTTCAGGTGGCGGGAGGCGAGGTCGATCACCCGGCCCTTGAGCCCGAGGCCGTCGCCCGGACCGGCGAGCACCACGTGGTCGAGGGCGATCCCGGGCAGCGCCTCGGCGACGGTGTGGGCGAAGTTCTCGAGCACGAACAGGATGCGGGCGCCGGAATCGTTGAGCTGCGCCGACAGCTCGCGCGGCGTGTAGAGCGGGTTGATGTTCACCACCGTGCCGCCGGCGACCAGCACCCCGAAGATCGCCACCGCGTAGGCCGGCACGTTCGGCATCATGATCGCGACGCGGTCGCCCTTGGCGAGGCCCTGGGCGGCGAGCCACGCGGCGACGGCACGGCTGGCGCTCCCGAGCGCGGCATAGGACATCGAGGAGCCGAAGCACGTCAGCGCCGGCCGGTCGGCGAAGCGCGCCGTGCTGGTCTCGAACAGGTCGACGAGGGTGCCGAGGCTGTCGGCGTCGATCTCCGCCGGCATGCCCGGCGGGTAGGCGGCGAGCCATGGGCGCGGTGCCCGGCTGTCCTGGATCACGGCGTTTCTCCATCGCGCGCGGCATTCGCGGCCACGCTTATCGGCTTTGTGCGTTCGCTCCCCTTGGCCCGGACTGTGGGGGATCGCTCCGCCCGCGGCAAGCAAGCGCCGGCGCCCCCGCGTCCGGGTCAGCGGTCGTTCTCGGTGGTCAAGGCGTCGAGGCGGGTGCCCTCGCCGCCGGTCTGCGTGAGCCGGACGCCGGAGCTGCCGTCCTCGCTGAAGGCGACGCCGGCCGTCATCAGCGCGCTGCGCAGGACCTCGACCTGGCCCGAGGGCGGATCGCCGGTGCCGGCCTCGAAGTCGCGCACGAAGCCCGCATCGAGCCCGGACTTGGCGGCCAGGTCGGCCTCGGACCAGCCGAGCAGCCCCCGCGCGGCCCGCGACTGGACCGGGCTCAACGGCCTCGGGGCAGCGCCGCTCTGCCCACCTTCGTCAGATCCCGCCAAGCCGAACTCTCCTCGATTCGCCGATCTGGCCGACCGCCATCCGGTGCGTGACAACGGAGCGGAACGCGGATCGTTTCAGAATTCCGGCGAACGGCCCCGAATCCTGCGGACGGGCCGGCGAACTTCGCGCGGGACGCCGACAAAAGCCCGCCTGCGGCCGCCTTGACCACAATTGTGCTGAAATCCTATCGCATTGGCGCTTCCGCGCGCCGCCACGGGCCCAGGCACGGGCTCCCGAATGCCTCCAAGGCATCCCGAGGGTGGCGCACCGGAAACGAGGGACAAGGGGCGTACCATGAAACCGATGCTGATCGCCGCTCTGGCCTGCGCCGCCGGTGCGCTGGTTCTCACCACGGCGACCGAGACGAGGGCGCAGAACTCGATCAGCGGCTTCGGCAAGGGCAACCGCCGGCCCGGCGGCGAGGACAAGAAAGAGCAGTACATCCCCGGCGCCAAGCAGACCGAGAAGGTGTTTCCGCTGGACTCGACCTGGACCGCGGTGAGCATCAACGGCAAGCCGTTCGGCGGCACCGACCGGCCGAGCTTCATCATCGACAAGCAGTACCGCGCCCGCGGCTACGGCGGCTGCAACACCTTCGCGGCGACAGCCTTCCCGCTCAAGGAGCAGCACCTCGCGGTCGGCCCGCTCGCCCTCACCAAGAAGTCCTGCGACAAGAGCCTCCAGGCGACCGAGCAGGCTTACTTCGTGGCGCTCCGCACGGCGGCGCAGTGGGACATGGTCGGCTCGCAGCTCGTGCTGAAGAGCCCCAACGGCGAGCTGAAGTTCGACCGCGCGCTTTAAGGCGCCGTTGACCACGCTTCCACGCGGCCGGGCCCGATTCACCAGGCCTTGAGACGCCCCCGCGCCTTCTTCGATCCGGTTCACGGTCGGAGGGGCGCATGGCGGCAAAGATCGGTCTCGGGCGAGCGACCCTCCGCGCGGGCGTGCACGACGCCTCCCGCTACGTCGCGCCGCCGAGCTTCCACCCCGGCGCGGCCTGGATCGCAGCCGCCGTGCCGCTCCTCGGCCTCCTTCTCGCGCTCGGCGCCCGCTGACGCAGCCGCCTCGACCCGGCCGGCGAAGAACGATCTTCCCCGTATCGCCGGCCGCGCAGAAGCGATCTTCCACGCTTCGGCGAGGTACGCCGACGCGGGAGAAAATGATCGCCGTATCCGGCACTTGGCCCGATTGCCCCCGCCCGCCGCACGCGATATCCCGGCTCCGGAAACGCCCGGTCCCGCCCCCGCGCGGGCGGCCCGGCGCGCCGTCACCTGAGCGTCCTTCGGAGATTCGCGACCATGGCATCTGTCGAGACCCCAGCCCGCAAGCCCGGCCATGGCCGCGTCTACGGCTCGATCACCGAGACGATCGGCAACACGCCGCTCGTCCGCCTGAACCGCCTGCCGCAGGCGCGCGGCATCGACGCCGAGATCCTGCTGAAGCTCGAGTTCTTCAACCCGATCGCCAGCGTGAAGGACCGCATCGGCGTCAACATGATCGACGCGCTGGAGGCCTCGGGCAAGCTGAAGCCCGGCGGCACCCTGGTCGAGCCGACCTCCGGCAACACCGGCATCGCGCTGGCCTTCGTGGCCGCCGCCCGCGGCTACCGCCTGATCCTGGTGATGCCCGAGACGATGTCGCTCGAGCGCCGCAAGATGCTGGCCTTCCTCGGCGCCGAGCTGGCGCTGACGCCCGGCCCGCAGGGCATGAAGGGCGCCATCGCCAAGGCCGAGGAGCTGCTCGGCGAGATCCCCGGCTCGGTGATGCCGCAGCAATTCTCGAACCCCGCCAACCCGGAGATCCACCGCAGGACGACGGCGGAAGAGATCTGGAACGACACCGACGGCCAGCTCGACGCGTTCGTGGCCGGCGTCGGCACCGGCGGGACGATCACCGGCGTCGGCTCGGTGCTGAAGCCGCGCCTGCCGAACCTGAAGGTGTTCGCGGTCGAGCCGACGGATTCGCCGGTCATCTCCGGCGGGCAGCCGGGGCCGCACAAGATCCAGGGCATCGGCGCGGGCTTCATCCCGGACAACCTCGACCGCGCGATCGTCGACGGCGTGATCACCGTCTCGAACCAGCAGGCGTTCGAGACCGCCCGCGAGCTCGCCCGCCTCGAGGGCATCCCCGGCGGCATCTCCACCGGCGGCAACGTCGCGGCGGCGCTGGAGCTGGCGGGCCGGCCGGAGTTCAAGGGCAAGCGCATCGTCACGGTCGCGTGCTCGTTCGCCGAGCGCTACATCTCCTCGGCGCTGTTCGAGGGCGTCGGCTAGACCGGGACTGCCACGATTTGGGCGCCGGGCCTGGGGCCCGGCGTCACACAAAACACAGGATCGTCCCCCATCCCGTCGTCAACCGCCCGTTAACGACGACGCCGCAACGATCGTCGCCGGGCCGATCTCGACGATGAACGGGGCTGACGAATGACCTTCGACGACGCGCGCGACGACTTCTCCCGTCTGCACCGCATCTTCAGCTTCCATCTCGGGGTCGCCGTCGGCCTGTCGTGGCTGACCACGCTCTACGCCGCCTGCTACGCGCCGTGGGTGCGCAACATCCGCGCGATCCTCGACCCGGCCAACGGCCTCGACCACATCGAGAGCACGGTCTCCTACCTGTTCGTGATGCCGGCGCTGCTGACGCTGGCCTGGGTCTCGCTGGTCTTCGGCCGCGAGGTGATCCGCCGCTCGCAGACGCTTCCGAGCGTCGCCATGGAGTTCGCGGTCGCGGCGCTGGTCGCCTTCGGCGTGTTCTACCTCTCGATCGACCGCGCCGTCGCCGCGCTCTACGCCGGCCTCTGACGCGAGCAGGGCGGTTTCTCCGCTCCCGCTTCGACAGCCAAGCGATCCCTTTCCCCGCGTGCGGGAGGAGGGCGCATCATCCGGTCGAGCGTTGAGAGGGCTTGAACCCATCCCGGCCGGGTCGGAAACGCGTCCCCGGTTTCGGGGCGGCCCAACCATGCGTGCACACGCCCTTTCAAACGCCTCCGGCTGCGTGTAGACGCGGGTCTCAACGACAATCCCGCCGCCTGCGCCCATCCGCGCCGCCCCGAGAGCCGGGCTGCGCGGTCGGGCACGTGTGAGCGCATCCAAGGCGTCCGATGCCGAAGCGCACCGATATCTCCTCAATCCTCATCGTCGGTGCGGGGCCGATCATCATCGGGCAGGCCTGCGAGTTCGACTATTCCGGCACCCAGGCCTGCAAGGCGCTCCGCGAGGAGGGCTACCGGATCGTGCTGGTCAACTCGAACCCGGCCACCATCATGACCGACCCGGACATGGCGGATGCGACCTACGTCGAGCCGATCACCCCGGAGATCGTCGCCAAGATCATCGAGAAGGAGCGGCCGGACGCGATCCTGCCGACCATGGGCGGCCAGACCGCGCTGAACTGCGCGCTCTCGCTCCAGCGCATGGGCGTGCTGGAGAAGTACGGCGTGCAGATGATCGGCGCGACGGCCGAGGCCATCGACAAGGCCGAGGACCGCCATCTCTTCCGCGACGCGATGACCAAGATCGGCCTCGAGACGCCGAAATCGGAGCTCGCCAACGCCTCGGTGCCGAAGAAGGCCGACCGCGACAGGCGCCTCGCCGAGATCGCCCGCATCGAGGCGCAGTGGCCTGCGGGTGCCGACCGGGACGCGGCGGTCGCCGCCTTCGAGAAGACCTGGCATGCGGGCGAGGGCGACCGGCGCAAGCGCTACATCGAGCACGCGCTGGGCCAGGCCCTGATCGCGCTCGCCGAGGTCGGCCTGCCGGCGATCATCCGGCCGTCCTTCACCATGGGCGGCACCGGCGGCGGCATCGCCTACAACCGCGAGGAATTCCTCGACATCGTCGAGCGCGGCATCGACGCGTCGCCGACCAACGAGGTGCTGATCGAGGAATCGGTGCTCGGCTGGAAGGAGTATGAGATGGAGGTCGTCCGCGACAAGGCGGACAACTGCATCATCGTCTGTTCGATCGAGAACATCGACCCGATGGGCGTCCACACCGGCGATTCCGTCACCGTCGCGCCGGCGCTGACGCTGACCGACAAGGAATACCAGGTGATGCGCGACGCATCCCTCGCGGTGCTGCGCGAGATCGGCGTCGAGACCGGCGGCTCGAACGTGCAGTTCGCCATCGACCCGGCCACCGGCCGGATGATCGTCATCGAGATGAACCCGCGCGTGTCGCGCTCCTCGGCGCTGGCGTCGAAGGCCACCGGCTTCCCGATCGCCAAGGTCGCGGCCAAGCTGGCCGTCGGCTACACCCTCGACGAGATCGCCAACGACATCACCGGCGGCGCGACCCCGGCCTCGTTCGAGCCGACGATCGACTACGTCGTCACCAAGATCCCCCGCTTCGCGTTCGAGAAGTTCCCCGGCGCCGAGCCGACGCTGACCACCGCGATGAAGTCGGTCGGCGAGGCGATGGCGATCGGCCGGTGCTTCGCCGAATCGCTGCAGAAGGCCCTGCGCTCTCTCGAGACCGGGCTCACCGGCCTCGACGAGATCGAGATCGAGGGGCTCGGCAAGGGCGACGACCACAACGCGATCAAGGCGGCGATCGGCACGCCGACGCCGGACCGGCTGCTCAACGTCGCGCAGGCGTTGCGCCTCGGGGTGAGCCATGCCGAGGTCCACGCCTCGTGCAAGATCGACCCGTGGTTCCTGGAGCAGCTGCAGGGCATCATCGACCTGGAGAACCGGGTCAAGGCGCACGGCCTGCCGGCGACGCCGGGCGCGTTCCGCCAGCTCAAGGCCGCGGGCTTCTCCGACGCGCGCCTGGCCGTCCTCGCCGGGACCGACGAGCCGTCGGTGCGCGAGGCGCGCCGCGCGCTGAAGGTGCGGCCGGTGTTCAAGCGGATCGACACCTGTGCCGCCGAGTTCAAGGCGCCGACCGCCTACATGTACTCGACCTACGTCGCCCCCTTCGCCGGCACGGTCGCCGACGAGGCCCAGCCGACCGCGGCCAGGAAGGTCATCATCCTCGGCGGCGGCCCGAACCGGATCGGCCAGGGCATCGAGTTCGACTATTGCTGCTGCCACGCCTGCTACGCGCTGTCGGAGGCGGGCTACGAGACCATCATGGTCAACTGCAACCCGGAGACCGTCTCGACCGATTACGACACCTCCGACCGGCTCTACTTCGAGCCGCTGACGCAGGAGGACGTGCTCGAGATCATCGAGACCGAGCGGCAGAACGGCACCCTGCACGGGGTCATCGTCCAGTTCGGCGGCCAGACGCCGCTGAAGCTCGCCCGCGCGCTCGAAGCCGCCGGCGTGCCGATCCTCGGCACCTCGCCGGACGCGATCGACCTCGCCGAGGACCGCGACCAGTTCAAGCGGCTCCTCGACAAGCTCGGGATGAAGCAGCCCAAGAACGGCATCGCCTACTCGGTCGAGCAGGGCCGGATGGTCGCGGCCGACCTCGGCCTGCCCTTCGTGGTGCGCCCGAGCTACGTGCTCGGCGGCCGCGCCATGGCGATCATCCGCGACGAGACCCAGTTCGCCGACTACCTGCTCGACACCCTGCCGAGCCTGATCCCGTCCGAGGTCAAGTCGCGCTACCCCAACGACAAGACCGGCCAGATCAACACGGTGCTCGGCAAGAACCCGCTGCTGTTCGACCGCTACCTGTCGGATGCGGTCGAGATCGACGTCGACGCGGTCTGCGACGGCACCGACGTGTTCATCGCCGGGATCATGGAGCACATCGAGGAGGCCGGCATCCATTCCGGCGACTCGGCCTGCTCGCTGCCCTCGCGCTCGCTCTCGCCCGAGATCATCGCCGAGCTGGAGCGCCAGACCAAGGCGATGGCGCTGGCGCTGAAGGTCGGCGGCCTGATGAACGTGCAGTACGCGATCAAGGACGGCACGATCTACGTGCTGGAGGTGAACCCGCGCGCGTCCCGCACGGTGCCGTTCGTCGCCAAGGTGATCGGCGAGCCGATCGCCAAGATCGCCGCCCGGGTCATGGCCGGCGAGGCGCTGGCCGCGTTCGGGCTGAAGAAGAAGGTCCTCAACCACATCGCGGTGAAGGAGGCGGTGTTCCCGTTCGCGCGCTTCCCCGGCGTCGACGTGCTGCTCGGGCCGGAGATGCGCTCCACCGGCGAGGTCATCGGGCTCGATGCCGGCTTCGGCGTCGCCTTCGCCAAGAGCCAGCTCGGCTCGGGCACCAAGGTGCCGCGCTCGGGGACGGTGTTCGTCTCGGTGCGGGACGGCGACAAGGCACGCATCCTGCCCTCGATCCGGCTGCTGGCCGGGCTCGGCTTCGCGATCGTGGCGACCGGCGGCACCCAGCGCTACCTCGTCGAGAACGGCGTCGCCTGCGACCGGGTGAACAAGGTGCTCGAAGGCCGGCCGCACGTGGTCGACTCGATCAAGAACGGGGACATCCAGCTCGTCCTGAACACCACCGAGGGGGCCGGCGCGCTGTCGGACTCGCGCTCGCTCCGCCGGGCGGCCCTCTTGCATAAGGTGCCGTACTACACCACTCTGGCCGGAGCGATGGCGGCGGCCGAGGGCATTCAGGCCTATCTCGAAGGTGACCTTCGGGTCCGCGCCCTGCAGGAATACTTCGCAGCCTGAAGCCGGGCGGCGACACGACGTTTCTGACCGATCGCGGACCCTGCGCTCGGACAGGTTTTGGAATCTGGCCCGGAGGGCGCGGCATCCCCGCGTCCGGCCGGGCCTCTTCATTGTGGCGCGAGACGATGGCGATAGACAAGGTTCCGATCACGGTGCGTGGCTTCGCAGCCATGGAGGAGGAGCTGAAGCACCGCCAGCAGGTGGAGCGCCCGCGCATCGTCGCGGCGATCTCCGAGGCGCGCGCGCACGGCGACCTCTCCGAGAACGCCGAGTATCACGCCGCCAAGGAGGCGCAGTCTCACAACGAGGGCCGCGTGCTCGAGCTGGAGAGCCTGATCGCGCGCGCCGAGATCATCGACGTCACCAAGCTCTCGGGCGACAAGATCAAGTTCGGCGCGACCGTGAAGCTCGTCGACGACGATACGGAGGAAGAGAAGACCTACCAGATCGTCGGCGAGCCCGAGGCCGACGTGCATTCGGGCCGGGTCTCGATCACCTCGCCGATCGCGCGGGCGCTGATCGGCAAGGGCGTCGGCGATTCCGTCGAGGTGACGACGCCCGGCGGCGGCAAGTCCTACGAGGTCGTCGGCATCCGGTACGGGGGCTGACCGGTGCGGATGGCGCGACGCTGGATCGCCGGGCTGCTGGCCCTCCCGGCTCTGGCCGCACCGGCCGTGACCGCCCTGGCCGTGACCGCTTCGGCCGTCGCCGCCCCGGCCTCGGCCGGCGATTTTCCGAGCCTGCAGGGCGACCGCTTCTCCGACGTCCGCGTCGACGTGCGCCCGCTCGTGGCGCTCGGCGCCGGGGCCCAGGCCGAGGCGC
>NZ_VRUV01001059.1:0-617 GCF_008039455.1 Methylobacterium sp. WL116 | reverse complement strand
GGCCAGGAGCACGCCGACGGCGAGGATCGAAACGGCCGCCAGCGCCGCCCGCTCGCGCAGGGCCGCGGCGGGCGCGGAGGCCTTCATCGCCCGCGCCGCGAGCATCATCGCCCCGGCGAAGACGAGGTAGAACGCCATCTCGTAGTTCAGCGTCCAGCCGAGATCGAGGATCGGGAACGGGTAGTCCGGCCCGAAGCCGCGGGTGTCGAACGGGATGAACAGGTACGAGGTCGCCACGTCCGCCAGGCTCGGCGCGGCGGCCTGGCCGGCGGCGGCCGCGGCCAGCAGGACGACGAGGCGCAGCGTGAGCGCGAACCAGTACAGCGGCACGATCCGCAGCAGGCGGCGCTTGAGGAAGCGCGCGGCGCCCCCGGGCGCGCCGAACAGCGGCTCGGACGCGTAGACGATGATGAAGCCGGAGATGACGAAGAACAGGTCGACGCCGGCCCCGAGCGGCAGGGCGGCGAAGCGCGGCATGGCGAGGCCGCGCGCCTCCGCCTGGAGCGCGAGCAGGAGCTCGGCATGGAGCAGGACGACCATCACCGCCGCCACCGCCCGCAGGATCTGCACGCCGTCGAGGCGGTGAAGGCGCCCCGGCGCCGGCCGATCGAGGGCGC
>NZ_VRUV01001058.1:0-620 GCF_008039455.1 Methylobacterium sp. WL116 | reverse complement strand
CCAGGCGCCGGCGCGCCAGGCGGCGCTCGGGGCTGGCCTGTCCGAGGCGACCCCGTGCGCAACCCTGAACAAGGTCTGCGGCTCGGGCATGAAGGCGCTGATGCTCGGCCACGACATGATCGCGGCGGGCTCGGCCGGGACCGTGGTGGCGGGCGGCATGGAATCGATGTCGAACGCGCCCTACCTCCTCGACAAGGCGCGGGGCGGCCAGCGCCTCGGCCACGGGCGCATGCTCGACCACATGTTCCTGGACGGGCTGGAGGACGCCTACGATCGCGGCCGCCTGATGGGCACCTTCGCCGAGGACACCGCGCAAGCCTACCAGTTCACGCGGGAGGCGCAGGACGCCTACGCCCTCGAATCGCTGGCCCGCGCCACCCGCGCGACGGCGGAGGGCGCCTTCGCCGACGAGATCGTCCCCGTCGGCGGGGCCGCGACCGACGAGGGCCCACGCCGGGCCCGGCCCGAGATGATCCCGACCCTCAAGCCCGCCTTCCGGCCCGACGGCACGGTGACGGCGGCGCTGATCCTCGCCGTGCCACTGGTGTCCGTGCTCGCCTACAATCGCGACATGGGTTTTCACGAGAGCTGGGTGAAGTACGTCATCACCTACTGGCTGG
>NZ_VRUV01001057.1:0-622 GCF_008039455.1 Methylobacterium sp. WL116 | reverse complement strand
GGGCTGGGCCGCCGCGACGATCCGCACCGACGGGGCCGGCGACTTCAGGTCCCGGGCGGTCTGGCCGGGGCCGGGGATCTCGCTCCAGCGGTAGCCGCCGCCGTCGCAATCCTGCTCGACCGGAAAGTACACGGTCGCGCCCGGCGCGAAGGCGTCGGAGACCCGGGCGAAGAAGGTGAACTTGTCGATCTGGTCGTCCGGCAGGGCGCCGCCGGTCCAGGTGATCGCCGTGACGCCCTCGGACACCATTCCGTGGAAGGACTGGTAGGGCCTGGCGTAGGCGCCTCGCGTCGTCGTCACCTGCCAGCCGGGCTTCGGCATCGGCTTGGCGCCGACCATGCCCTCAGGGATGGTGACCCTGACCCTTATGGTGGGCCGGCCGTCGCAGCCGTGGTTGATCTGCACGACGCCGCGATAGGCCGCGTTGGGGCTGGCCTCCTTGCGGTCGAGGGTGGCGTGGGCGAAGGCGGGAGGGCCGGGCAGGACGAAGCCGAGCGCGACGCAGAGGCCGGCACGCGTGATACGGGACATGGCAAAGCTACCGTCTGGCTGAAGGGATCGGGCGGCGATCGGTTCAGGCGACGGGCGGACCTCGCGGATGGGCGATGGCGCGGGGCGGCGC
>NZ_VRUV01001056.1:0-625 GCF_008039455.1 Methylobacterium sp. WL116 | reverse complement strand
CAACGCCGTCAGCGCGCGGATCGCCGACGCGGTGCGCCGCTTGGCGCGAGCCAGGTCGACGAGGCGCTGATCACCGGCGAGAGCGTGCCGGTCGCCAAGGCGGCCGGCGACCGGGTCGTCGGCGGCGCGATCAACGGCGACGGCCTGCTCGTGGTCGAGGCCGTCGCGGTCGGCGCGGAGGCGACCCTGGCGCGGATCATCCGCCTGGTCGAGGACGCGCAGGCGGCCAAGGCCCCGATCCAGCGCCTGGTCGACCGGGTCAGCGCGGTGTTCGTGCCGGTGGTGCTCGGGCTGGCGCTTCTCACCTTCCTCGGCTGGTGGCTCGTGGCCGGCGTCGGAGTCGAGGCCGCGCTGATCGACGCGGTGGCGGTGCTCGTGATCGCCTGCCCCTGCGCGCTCGGCCTGGCGACGCCCACGGCGATCATGGCCGGCACCGGCGTCGCGGCGCGCCACGGCATCCTGATCAAGGACGCGGAGGCGCTGGAGGTGGCCCATGCCCTCGACACGGTCGCCTTCGACAAGACCGGCACGCTGACGGAGGGGCGCCCGACGGTGACCGAGCTCGAGCCCCGCCACCGCGTCGATCAGCGCGGCCTCGACTCCGACGCCGGCCACGAGCCACCAG
>NZ_VRUV01001055.1:0-626 GCF_008039455.1 Methylobacterium sp. WL116 | reverse complement strand
GATGGTCGACGACAGCGGGCGCGCGGTGTCGATCCCGGTGATGGGCCGGATCGCGGCCGGCACGCCGATCTCGGCGATCCAGAACCAGAGCCCGATTCGGAAGCCGGCGCAGGAAGCCGCGCTCCTCCAGGGCGGTGATCAGCCGGTGGATGCCCGATTTCGACTTGAGATCGAGGGCGTCCTTCATCTCGTCGAACGACGGCGGAACACCGTCCTCGCGCATCCGCTCGTCGATGAATCGCAGGAGATCCAGCTGTTTACGGGTCAGCATCGGCGCGGCTCGCAGGAATGCGCGGCCACACGAAGGTGGAGCCGCAGAAACAAAACACGAACATGTTAAACGTTCGTCAAGTGTTCCGCAAGGGTTCTCATCGGCCGATCCGACCGGTGCGTCGAATTTCGTCGCGCGCCGAGCCCCTTTTCGATCGCTGCGCTGCGGGGCTCAGCCCTCGAGGCTGCGGCGCACGGCGCGGGCGGTGACCGCCGAGACGCGCACGTTCGATTCCCGCGTCACGCCGGCGATGTGCGGGGTCAGGATGAGGTTCGGCACGTCGATCAGCGCCGCGCCGCCCGCGGCGTCCACGGGCTCCTGGGCGAACACGTCGAGCGCCGCCCCGCCGAGGTGC
>NZ_VRUV01001054.1:0-626 GCF_008039455.1 Methylobacterium sp. WL116 | reverse complement strand
GTTGGCCAACTGGGCGCCCCCGCCTCACCCGGATCGGACCCGCCCCCGGTGTACCGCCTCACCGACATCGCCCTTTCGAACTGGTACCTCATCCGGCGCGAGCAGATCCGGATTCGGGGCGCGGCGGCGCTCGTCGGGCCGACGGGGGCCGGCAAGTCGACGATCTTCGATGCGGTCGGCACCGTGCTGGCCGGCAACAATGCCAGCCGGCTGGCGCTGAACGCCTCGGCCTCGGGCCGCAGCGCGCGCACTGTGCGCGACTACTGCCTCGGCTGGATCAGCGACCCGGCCGAGGGCGGGCGCCCGACGCGCGAGGCCTGCGAGACCGTCATCGCCCTGGTATTCGAGAACGCCGAGAGCGGGCGCACGGTCTCCTTCGGGCTGGCGCTCGCCGCGCGGGCGACCGACCAGAAGGAGGAGGTGCTCTCCCGCTTCATCGCCACCGGGCACCGCTTCGAGATCGGCGACTACCTGCGCACCAATGCCGAGGGCAGCTTCACCGCGCCGTGGACCGAGATCGCCAAGGACCTGCGGCTGCGGGCCGAGCGCTTCGAGGAGTTCCGCTCCTCCGGCGAGCGCTTCACGGCGGAAGTGCTGGCGACCCTGCGCGAGGGTGCGCCGGCGCC
>NZ_VRUV01001053.1:0-630 GCF_008039455.1 Methylobacterium sp. WL116 | reverse complement strand
GTGCTCGACCGGCGCGCGAGCCACGACGCCTTCCTCGCCAGCCACCCGCACAGGGCCCGCCTGAAGGACCTGCGCCGCCGCGCCAAGCGCTTGAGCGAGGCCGGCGCGGTGACGTTCGAGACGGTGGCCTCCGGCCCGGGCCTGGAGCGGGCGGTCGCCGCCTTCCTCGCACTGGAGCGCGCGGGCTGGAAGGGCGCGACCGGCTCGGCGATGGCCTGTCGCCCGGAGCACGCGGCCTTCGCGTGCGCGCTGTTCGGGCCGACGCACGGGCCCGTCCGGGCGCGCGCCGACATCCTGGCCGTCGACGGCAGGCCGGTCGCGATCAGCCTCGCGCTCACCGGCGGCGGCACCGCGACGCTGCTGAAGACCGCCTACGACGAGGACCGGCGCGCCTGCGCCCCGGGCCTGCTGCTCGAAGCTGAGATCGTGCGCGCCTGCCACGAGACCGCCTTCGCCGACCGGCTTGATTCGGCGACGCTCGCGGGCTCGGCCCTGGAAAGCCTGTATCGCGAGCGCGAGCGCGTCGCCGAGATCATCGCGATGCCGCCGGGCCGCGACGCGCTCTCGCTGGAGCGGCGCCGAATCAAGCCGGTCGGCGAAGGCGGTCTCGTGGCAGGCGCGCACGATCTC
>NZ_VRUV01001052.1:0-639 GCF_008039455.1 Methylobacterium sp. WL116 | reverse complement strand
GCGACGACGACCACGAGGCCCCGACCCCGATGGCCGCCACCGGCGCCCAGGACCTTGCCCGCCGCCTGCCCGACGGGTCGGTGTTCGTGCCGAAACCCACCCAGCGCGTGCTGACCCTGCGCACCCTCGTCACCGCGTCGGGCGTGCTGGCGCGGACGACCGAGCTGCCCGGCCGGATCATCGCCGACCCGAACGGCAGCGGCGTGGTGCAATCCTCGGTCGGCGGCCGGCTGTCGCCGCCGGAATCCGGCCTGTTCCCGCGCCTCGGCACCCACGTGCGCAAGGGCGAGGTGCTGGCCTTCGTCACGCCGCCGGTCCAGGCGGTGGACGTGTCCGACATGCGCCAGCGCCAGGGCGAGCTCGACCAGCAGATCGCCATCGTCGCGCGCCGGGTCGAGCGCTACCGCAAGCTGAGCCCCGGCGGCACGGTCTCGCAGGTGCAGATCGACGACGCGGATGCCGAGCTGAAGGGCCTCGTCGACCGCCGCACGGCGCTCGACGGCGTCCGCTCGCAGCCGGAGGCGCTGGCCGCGCCGGTCTCGGGGGTGATCGCCGAGGCCAACGCGGTCGCCGGCCAGATGGCGAGCCCGGGCGCGATGGTGTTCAAGATCGTCGACCCGTCCCGGCTCTGGGTCGAGG
>NZ_VRUV01001051.1:0-647 GCF_008039455.1 Methylobacterium sp. WL116 | reverse complement strand
CGCGGCGCAGGCCGAGGCGGGCGCGGACGCACCCTCGCTCGCCGGCTTCCTGGCGCGCTACTGCGCCGGCGGCCGGGGCGAGGCCGGCCACACGGTCAAGCGCGACATGGAATCCGGCCGCGACGAGGTCCGGGTGATGACCGTGCACGGCGCCAAGGGCCTGGAGGCTCCGGTGGTGGTGATGATCGACGGCTGCGAGGCGCCGGGGGGCAACGACCCGCCGCTGCTGGTGATGCCGGGCGACGTCCCGCCGGTCTGGTCGAGCGCGAAGCCCTACGATTCCGAGGCGATCGGCGCGGCGCGCGAGACCCTGCACGCGCGGGCGCGGGAGGAGCACAACCGCCTGCTCTACGTGGCGATGACGCGGGCCGCCGACCGGCTCGTGGTCGCGCCGTTCCGCGGCCAGACGCCGGTGGGCCCGACCGCCTGGTGCGAGATGATCCGCACCGGGATGGTGCAGGCCTTCGGCGAGGGCGAGGCGGTGGAGACCGCCTACGGGCCGGCCATCCTGTGGCGGGACGGATCCGGGCCGGAGACCGGGACCGCGCCGGCCGAGGCGGCGCGGTGGGGGGAGGGGGCGGCGGGGCCCGGGGGTTCAAGGGGGGCGGCGCGAGGGGCGGCGCGGCGGTAGGGAGCGCGAATGGCGG
>NZ_VRUV01001050.1:0-650 GCF_008039455.1 Methylobacterium sp. WL116 | reverse complement strand
AGCGCGGCGTTGCGCTGGTCGGCCTCGATGCGCATGCCCGGGGCGGGGCCGGCATCGGCGTGGGCCTCGTAGGCGAGGGGATCGTGCACCTCCTGCGGCCGGCGCCCGGCCCGGCGCAGCCGGTCGATCGCCCGGCGCTGGGTGATGGCGCGCAGCCATGGCAGGAAGGGCCGCGCCGGGTCGTAGCTCGCCCGCGCCTTGTGGATCGTCAGCAGCGTGTCCTGCACCACGTCGTCGACCGCCTCGCCGCGCACCCCTTGCGCGCGGGCGATGCCCGCGATCACCGGCAGGCAGGCATTGAGCAGCCGGCGATAGGCCGCCGCATCGCCCCCCTGCGCCGCGGCCATCGCCGTCGCCAGACTGTCCTCGAGCGCCATCGCCGCCCTGTCGCCGCGTCGTGTCCCGGACCCTAGCGCAACGCGGCCCCCGGGGGAACGCGCCGGCAGCGGTGGAACCGGGCCGATGGCGGGCAGGTACATCGGCAAGCCTCGCGGGAGACGTCGGGCGCCCATCGCCCGCGCTCGTCTTCGCCGAGGAACGCGCGACGGTTACGCTCGGGCGGCCGGCCCGAGCCGCGCCGCGCCGAGGATCCGCCCGTCGGCGCCCTGCACGATCACCGCGGCGTCGGCGCCGGCCGGCAGCGGCACCTC
>NZ_VRUV01000104.1:0-11326 GCF_008039455.1 Methylobacterium sp. WL116 | reverse complement strand
GCTCCTCCACGATCGGCTCCTGCACGATCGGCGCCCTGGCGATCGGACCGCCCGGCCTGCAGGCCGCTCTCGCGGCCGCCGGTTCCGTTCCCCGCGGTCGTGTTCCGGGCCTCGCCCCGCGTGTCCGACATCCGGCCGCCGGACGACGCGCCCGATGCGCGGTCGCTGCCCGGCCGTCCGCCGGTCGCGTCCGTCGAACCTGTATTCGCGCGGCCCGGCCCGGCGCCGGCCGCGTTTCCGGCCGCGCCCTGGGCGTAGACCGACGTGCTGAGCAGCAGGGCTGCGAGCCCGATGGCGATCCTTTTCATGATGCTTCCTCCGACGTTCTTGGAAGCATCGAAACGCCGAAGGTTCGAAAACCGTTTCACGCCTCGAAACTGATTTTTATGAACTGAAGTTCAGTCTATCGCTCGATCAAGCTTGGCCGTCGTCGCGTCGGCGCGGCGTTCTATTGCTTCGGCGTGCCGCCCACTTCCGCCTCGACCTCCGCCGGGTCGAGGTCGTAGCGGCGCGAGCAGAACTCGCAGGTGATGACGACGCGGCCGTCGTCGGCCACCATCTCGCGGCGCTCCTCGGGCGAGAACGAGCGGATCATGCCCATCACCCGCTCGCGCGAGCAGCGGCACTGCTCGTGCACCGCTTGCGCCTCGAACACCCGCACGCCGCGCTCGTGGAACAGCCGGTAGAGCAGCCGCTCGCTCGAGACCGCCGGGTCGACGAGCTCGTGGTCCTCGACCGTGCCGACCAGGGCGCGCGCCTCGACCCAGGCGTCGTCCTCTTGGGTGCCGTTCTCGTCGAGGTGGACGCGGCCCTCCGGGATGTCGCCCGGCGGCAGGTCGGCCAGGCGGGCCCGGTCGATCGACTGCGGCAGGAACTGGACCAGCAGCCCGCCGGCGCGCCAGCGGCTCTGCCCGTCCTCGAAGGCTTCGGCCACGGCGAGGCGCACCTGCGTCGGGATCTGCTCGGACTGGCGGAAATACTGGTGCGCCGCCTCCTCCAGGCTCTGTCCCTCCAGCGCGACGACGCCCTGGTAGCGGCTCGCGGCCGAGCCCTGGTCGATGGTCATGGCCAGGTGCCCCTGCCCGATCAACTCGGCGGCCTTGTGCGGACCGGTGCCCAGAGCCGCGATCGCCTCCGCCTCGAAGCGGGCGGTGGCGCGCAGGCGGTCGGGCGCCTCGAAGTCGACAACGATCATCCCGACCGGGCCGTCGGTCTTGGTTTGGAGCTGGAACCGGCCCTCGAACTTCAGGGACGAGCCGAGGAGCACGGTGAGCGCCGCCGCCTCGCCGAGCAGGCGCGCCACCGCATCCGGGTAGCCGTGCCGCCGCAGGATCGTGTCGACGGACGGCCCGAGCCGGACGACGCGCCCGCGCACGTCGAGCGCCTCGACGGAGAACGGCAGCACGCAGTCGTCGGCGCCGTCGTGACCGTTGCCTTCGTTGATCGGGGTGGTGTCGTGTCCGGCGGTCATGGTGCTCAATTCGATCCTGGAAGCAATTGGCCTGGAAACGTTCGGCTTGGAAGCGTTCGGGTCGTCATCGTCTGTCTGTCAGCGCGCCGATCGGCAGGAACAGGGTGCGCGAGTTGTCCGGGAACGCGAGGAATTCCGCCCGGCTGCGGTAGAATGTCAGCGCCTGGTCGTCGAGCGCGTGGATCAGGACGGCGCCGATGCCGATCACCTCGGCGGCATTGGCGATCCGGCGCAGTGCATCGGCCAGGAGGTCGGCACCGAGCCCACGCCCGGCCCAACGCCGATCCACGGCCAGCCGACCCAGAATCGAGACCGGGATCGGCTCCGGCGCGTTGCGTCGAATCCGTCCCGGAGCATCCGCCCGGGCGACCGTTCCCGCGGAGATGCAGTAATAACCCACCACCGTGCCGTCCGCACAGATCACATAGGTCCGGGCGAACCGGCCCTCGCTGCGGCGTGCTTGCCGCTTCAGCCAATCGTCGAGCACCGGCTTGCCGCACGAGAACCCATCGAGGCCGTGCTCCGGACCCAGCGGAACCGGCGGGCCGATCATCGCTCCCAGGCCGGCTTCCTCTCCATGAGCGCGCTCAGCCTCGGTCTCGCAACCGGCGGCGCGTCGAGGGCCGCGACGAACGCGGCATGCCGCGCGTCGTCCAGGACGAACAGGCGCTGATCGAGCAGCACGTCGATGGCGTGATGACGCGCGGTGTCGATCATGAACTCGGTCCGCGTCTTGCCGAGCACCGATGCGGCGTCATCGATCAGGTCCCGCGTCTCGGCCTCGACGCGTAGGTTGATCGTCGTCCCGCGCCGCACCGGGACGTTGCTCAGCCCATCGATGCTCACGGCGACAGCCTCTCACAACCGGGTCGGGATCGGTATCTCACGCCGTGAACGTATACACGATGTTCATACGGTCAAGGCCCGCGGACCTCACGGGTCCTGCGTCCGAACGGCCTCGGCGATCCGTCCGCTCAGAGCCCGTTCGCCCGCAGGCACCACGCCAAAATGCCCTTCTGGGCGTGGAGGCGGTTCTCCGCCTCGTCGAATACCACCGATTGCGGGCCGTCCATCACCTCGGCGGTGACCTCCTCGCCGCGATGGGCCGGCAGGCAGTGCATGAACACCGCGTCCTTGGCGGCGGCGCGCATCAGCTCGGCGTTCACCTGGTAGGGGTTGAGCAGGTTGTGGCGGTGGCTCTCGTCCTCGTCGCCCATCGAGACCCAGCAATCGGTCACGACCGCGTCGGCCCCCTCGACGGCGGCGAACGCGTCGGTGGTGACGTTGACGCGGGCGCCCTCGGCGCGCGCCCAGGCCATCAGCGCGGGCGGGGGCGCCAGCTCGGGCGGGCAGGCGACGTTGAGGGTGAAGTCGAAGCGTGCGGCCGCGTGCGCCCAGCTCGTCAGCACGTTGTTGGCGTCGCCCGACCACGCCACTGTGCGGCCCTTGATCGGCCCGCGATGCTCCTCGAAGGTCAGCACGTCGGCCATGATCTGGCACGGATGCGACAGCTTGGTCAGCGCGTTGATCACCGGCACCGTGGCGTTCTCGGCCAGCTCGAGCATCAGCGCGTGATCGAGGATGCGGATCATGATCGCGTCGACGAAGCGGGAGAGCACCTGCGCGGTGTCGCCGATGGTCTCGCCGCGGCCGAGCTGCATCTCGGAGCCGGTCAGCATCAGCGTCTCGCCGCCGAGCTCGCGCATCGCCACGTCGAACGAGACGCGGGTGCGGGTCGAGGGCCGGTCGAACACCATCGCGAGGTTCTTGCCGGCGAGCGGGCGCTCCACGGCGACCTCGCCCTTGCGGCGGCGCGCCTTGATCGCGGCCGCCGCGTCGAGCACCCGGCGCAGGTCGGCGCCGGAGAAGTCCGACAGGTCGAGGAAGTGGCGGGGCGCGCTCGCGCCGGCCGTCTGGCCGCTGCTCTGGCCGTTCGCTGGGGCAGTCATCTCAACACATCATGTCCGGGTTCGGTCGGCGGCTCCGCCTTCGGGAGCCGAGGAAGGATCACTCGGCGGCGCCGCGCATCGCGCCGTCGAACGCGGCGGCGGTGGCTTCGAGGCGCGCGACGGCCTCGGTCACGTCGGCCTCGGTGACGATCAGCGGCGGCAGCAGGCGCACCACGTTGTCGCCCGCCGGGATCACCAGCAGGTGCTCGGCCCGCGCGGCGGCCGCGAACGCGGTGTTGGGCACGCCGAGCTTGAGCCCGAGCATCAGGCCGTCGCCGCGGATCGCCGTGACGACGTGGGGATAGCGGTCGCGAAGGGCCCCGAGCTTCTGCGTCAGAACCCGCGCGACCTGCCGGACGTGATCGAGGAAACCGTCGGCCAGCACCACGTCGAGCACGGCGTTGCCGACCGCCATCGCGAGCGGGTTGCCGCCGAAGGTGGTGCCGTGGCTGCCGGTGACCATGCCGCGGGCGGCCTCGTGCGTCGCCAGGCACACGCCCATCGGGAAGCCGCCGCCGATGCCCTTGGCCGCGCTCATGATGTCCGGGGCGATGCCCGACCACTCGTGGGCGAACAGCCGCCCGGTGCGGCCGACGCCGGTCTGGACCTCGTCCATGATCAGCATCAGGCCGTGCTTGTCGCAGAGCTCGCGCAGGCCCCGCAGGCATTGCGGCGGCACTGGCCGGACGCCGCCCTCCCCCTGGATCGGCTCGATCATCACGGCCGCCGTCTCCGGGCCGATCGCGGCGCGCAGCGCGGCATGGTCGCCGAAGGGTACCTGGTCGAACCCGTCGACCTTCGGGCCGAAGCCCTCGATGTACTTCTGCTGGCCGCCGGCGGCCAGCGTCGCCAGCGTGCGCCCGTGGAACGCGCCCTCGAAAGTGACGATGCGGTAGCGCTCGGGGTGGCCGCCCGCGGCATGGTACTTCCGCGCCATCTTGATCGCGGCCTCGTTGGCCTCGGCGCCCGAGTTGCAGAAGAAGGCGACGTCGGCGAAGCTCGCGTCGACGAGGCGCTGCCCGAAGCGCTCGCCGTCGGGAATCTCGAACAGGTTCGAGGTGTGCCAGAGCTTCTGCGCCTGGGTGGTCAGGGCCTCGACGAGGTGCGGGTGGGCGTGGCCCAGCGCGTTCACCGCGATGCCGGCGCCGAAATCGAGGTATCGCTCGCCCCCGCGCGCCACCAGCCATGCGCCCTCGCCACGCTCGAAGGCGATGGGGGCCCGGGCATAGGTCGGCAGAAGGGCGGATGTCACGATCCCGTCTCCGTGTCGGCGTGCCGGGCGACGACCCAGCGTTGAAGGTTGCGTGCAGGACGTGTGCCCTGCGTGCAAAAACGAAAGTGCCGCCTCGTCACCGGGGCGGCACGCGCGCGATTACTATGAAACGAGGCCGCGCTGTCAATGATGGGGCCGGCCTTCGTGCCGGACATGCCTGCAAAACAGGCGTCGTTTGCCGGCTTGCCTACGACATGCCTCGCACGGGCCGCTTGCGCGGCAGGTGCTGCCCGTGCTCCAGAACCCGCGCATCGCCGACGACGAACCAGAGGAATCGCTCCATGAGCACGGTCAAGGAACGCCTCGAGAGCCTCGGGCTCGCCCTGCCGAAGGCGGCGGCCCCGGTCGCGAACTACGTGCCGTTCGTGCGGACCGGCAACCTCGTGGTGATCTCGGGCCAGATCTGCTTCGGGGCGGACGGCAAGCTCGGGCCGGCGCATGTCGGCAAGCTCGGCGCCGAGGTCTTGGCGGAGGACGGCATCGCCGCGGCCAAGCTCTGCGCGCTCAACGTGCTGGCTCAGGTCGAGGCGGCGGTGGGCGACCTCGAGCGCGGGGTGGTGCAATGCGTCCGCCTCGGGGGCTTCATCAACTGCGTGCCGAGCTTCGCCGGTCTCGCCGGCATCATGAACGGCGCCTCCGACCTGATGGTCGCGGTGCTGGGCGACCGCGGCCGCCATGCCCGCTCCACGGTCGGCGTCGCCGAGCTGCCGCTGGACGCCGCCGTCGAGGTCGAGGCGATGTTCGAGGTGCGGTGATGGGCCGGCCCGCCGGGATCTCCTGGCTCGTCGCGCGGCCGATCGCCCATCGCGGCCTGCACGACCGCGCGGCGGGCCGCCCCGAGAATACGGTCGCCGCCGCCCGCGCGGCGATCGCCGGCGGCTACGCCATCGAGTGCGACGTGCAGATCAGCGCCGACGGCGAGGCGATGGTGTTCCACGATGCGGCGCTGGGGCGGCTGACGGGCGTCGCCGACCCCGTCGCCGCGATGCGGGGCGCCGACCTCGCTCGCCTGACGGTCGCGGGCACGGCGGAGACCATCCCGACGCTGCCGGCCTTCCTGTCGGAGATCGCCGGGCGGACGCCGCTCGTGGTCGAGATCAAGTCGTCCTATTCCGGCGACCTCACCCTGACCCGCCGGGTCGCGGACATCCTGTGCGAATACGCCGGGCCGGTGGCGGTGAAATCCTTCGACCCGCAGGTGGTCGCGGCGCTGCGCGGGCTGGTACCCGAGACGATCCCGCGCGGCATCGTCGGCGAGACGAACCAGGACGACCCGGCCTATGCCGGCCTCACCGATTCGGCGCGGCGCCGGCTCTCGGACCTGCTGCACATCGCGGAGACGCGGCCCGGCTTCGTGTCCTGGCGGGTCGACGACCTGCCCTGCGCCGCGACGCATCTCGCCCGCGTGCTCGGCCATCTCCCGGTGATGGCCTGGACGGTGCGCAACCCGGACCAGCGCCGGCTCGCCGAGATGCATGCCGACCAGATGGTGTTCGAGGGGTTTTCGGCCTGATCCGTTCGGTCACGGCAGGGTTCGATCAGGGCAAGGCTCGATCAGGGAGGGGGAAGCAGCCCATCGAGGAAGGCGGCGACCTCACGGCGGTTCCAGGATGCGCCGTTCGTCCAGAAGTCCAGCAGGGCGACGTGGTTGGGTCGCACCCACGCGATGACCTTCGGGGCCGCGGCCCGTGACACGATTGGCGGCAGGAAATCGTCACGGACGCTCGGATTCGGTCCGATCGAGACGATGAGGCACGGTAACGTCCGCCCTGCACGGTCGGGATACCACTTCACCTGGGGGCCGTGCGAGCCGAGGGCCGTCGACGCGAAGATCGTGCCCGGCACATGCGGGTCCGCCTCGTCGAGGTTCGACATCTCGATCGGATGATCCTCGATGAAATCATCCGGCGGCGTCCGCCTTCGGAAGGCGAGCGGGTGGCTGAGGCGCATTGGCTCGACTCTCAGGGGACCGTCGATTCCCATGCGGACCGTTGGAAGGTGGCGAGCGGCTTGGCAAGACCGGAAGACGGCGATGCCCCACGCTGCGACGGCAGGATGCACGCCTCCGCCTTGTCCCCCCTGTCCGGCGGGCTAGATTGTCGTGCATGGAAAAACCGGGTGCTCCGCACGAGCCTGCGACCTCCGAGACCTTGCTCAAGGTCCGCGCGCTCGCCGGCCTGAAGGAGATCGGGGCCGCGGCCTGGGACGCCTGCGCCACGTCGGCCGAGACGCTGGGCTCGGGCGACGAGACCCACAACCCCTTCGTCAGCCACGCCTTCCTCTCGGCCCTCGAGGATTCGGGCTGCGTCTCGCGCCGGACCGGGTGGCTTCCGTTGCACGTCTCGGTGGAGCGCGACGACACGCTGCTCGGGGTCGTGCCGTGCTACCTGAAATCCCACAGCCAGGGCGAATACATCTTCGACCACGGCTGGGCCGACGCCTTCGAGCGCGCCGGCGGGAGCTACTACCCGAAGCTGCAGGTGAGCGTGCCGTTCACCCCCGTCACCGGCCCGCGTTTCCTGATCGCGCCCGGCGCCGACCCGGAGACCGCGACGGCCGCCCTGGTCGCCGGCCTGCGGGCGCTGCGGTCCGAGACCAAGGCCTCCTCGATCCACGTCACCTTCATGCAGGAGCCGGAATGGGAGCGGGCGGGCGCCGCCGGCTTCCTCCAGCGCACCGACCAGCAGTTCCACTGGGAGAACGCCGGCTACGCGGGCTTCGACGACTTCCTCGCGGCGCTCGCCTCGCGCAAGCGCAAGAGCATCAAGCGCGAGCGGCGCGACGCGCTGTCGCCCGGCATCACGGTGGAGCACCTGACCGGGGCCGACCTCACCGAGGCGCATTGGGACGCGTTCTACGAATTCTACACCGACACCGGCGCGCGCAAATGGGGCCGGCCCTACCTCAACCGGCGCTTCTTCTCGCTCCTGTCCGAGCGGATGCCCGAGCGCGTGCTTCTCATCATGGCCAAGCGCGAGGGCCGCTACGTCGCCGGCGCGATCAACCTGATCGGCGACACGGCGCTCTATGGCCGGAACTGGGGCTGCATCGAGGAGCACCCGTTCCTGCATTTCGAGGTCTGCTACTATCAGGCGATCGACTTCGCGATCGCGCGCGGCCTGAAGCGGGTCGAGGCCGGGGCGCAGGGCGAGCACAAGCTCGCACGCGGCTACCGGCCGGTGCTGATGCACTCCGCGCACGACATCGCCGACCCGTCGTTGCGCCGCGCGGTGGCCGACTACTTGCAGCGCGAGCGCGCCCATGTCGAAGCCATGGTCGACGAGCTCGACACCCTGACGCCGTTCCGACGGCCCAGCCCGGAAGAGTCCTGACGCCCATGAGCCCGATCGATCGCATTACGACCTACGCCGACGCGTTGACCGCGCTCCGCCGCGACCTGCACGCCCATCCCGAGATCGGGTTCGAGGAGGTGCGCACCTCGGGCATCGTCGCCGACCTGCTCGAGGGCTTCGGCATCGAGGTCCATCGCAACGTCGGCGGCACCGGCGTCGTCGGCATCCTGAAGGGCCGCAGCGACAACGGCCGTCGCATCGGCCTGCGCGCCGACATGGACGCGCTGCCGATCGCGGAGGAGACCAACCTCCCCTATCGCTCGACCATCCCCGGCAAGATGCACGCCTGCGGGCACGACGGCCACACCACCATGCTCGTCGGCGCCGCCCGGTACCTCGCCGAGACCCGCGACTTCGACGGCACGGCGGTGTTCGTGTTCCAGCCGGCGGAAGAGGGGCTGGGCGGCGCCCGCGCCATGCTCGCCGACGGGCTGTTCGAGCGCTTTCCCTGCGACGAGATCTACGGCCTGCACAACCAGCCGAGCGGCCCGCACGGCATGATCAAGCTGCGCCCCGGCCCGATCATGGCGGCGGCCGACTTCTTCGACATCCACGTGAAGGGCCGCGGCATCCACGCGGCGCAGCCGCACAGCGGCATCGACCCGATCGTCGTCGGCACGGCCCTGGCGCAGGCGCTGCAGTCGATCGTCTCGCGCAACGCCGACCCGCTCAAGTCGATCGTGCTGTCGATCACCCAGTTCAACGCCGGCTCGGCCTACAACGTCATCCCCGACACCGCGCACATGGCCGGCACGATCCGCACCTTCGACCGCGACCTGCGCAAGCTCAGCCACGACCGGATGCGGGAGCTCGCCAAGGGCTACGCCGCGGCCTACGGCGCCGAGATCACGGTCGACATCCAGGACAAGTTCTCGGTGCTGGAGAACGCCCCCGACCAGACCCAGGCCGCGATCGACACCGCGACCGAGCTGTTCGGGCCCGAGCGGGTCGACCTCAATTCCAGCCCGAAGATGGGCAGCGAGGACTTCGCCGACATGGCGATGGCGGTGCCCGGCGCCTATGCCTGGATCGGCGCCTCGACCGGAGCCGGGCTGCACAACCCGGGCTACAATTTCGACGACACGATCATCCCGATCGGGTCCGCGTACTTGGCCCGCCTCGTCGAGCGGCGGACGGCGGCCCGATGACGCTGTTCGACTTCGCGCCGAAGGGCGCCGACGGCGCTCCGCATCCCCTCGCGCAGTACCGCGGCAAGGTCGTGCTCGTCGTCAACACCGCCTCGAAATGCGGGTTCACCCCGCAATACGAGGGGCTGGAGGCCTTGTGGAAGAAGCACCGCGCGGCCGGGCTCGTGGTGCTTGGGTTCCCCTGCAACCAGTTCGGCGCGCAGGAGCCGGGAAACGCCACCGAGATCGCCCAGTTCTGCAGCCTGACCTACGACGTGAGCTTCCCGCTGCTGGCGAAGGTCGAGGTCAACGGGGCGGGCGCCGACCCGGTCTACCGGCATCTCAAGAGCGAGAAGCCCGGCCTCCTCGGCACGGCCGGCATTAAGTGGAACTTCACGAAATTCCTCGTCGGCCGCGACGGCCGGGTGATCGGCCGCTATCCGCCGACCGCCAAGCCCGCGTCGCTCGATCGCGACATCGCGGCCGCCCTCGCCGCCTGAGACGTCGGCGCGCCGCGAACGGTCTCGGCCGTTTGCGGTGGGCGTCAGCCGTCCCGGAAGGTTCTCTCGAAGGGTGGCGCGCGCTTTGCCGCCGTGTTCCCTTGATCGCCGGCATATGGCGCTCGATGGATCGTGAGGCGGCGGGGTCATGAGAGATTCGTCCACCGACGCGGGGCTCGACCGGATCGACCTGAAGATCCTGCGCCTGCTGCAGGCGGACGGGCGGATGGGCAACGCCGAGATCGCCAAGCGCGTGAGCACCAGCGCGGCGACCTGCCATCGCCGGACGCAGCGGCTGTTCGCGGAGGGCTACGTCAAGGCGGTCCGCGCCCAGGTGGCGCCGGACAAGGTCGGCCTCGGCGCGCTGGTGATCGTCGGCGTGGTGCTCGACCGCTCGACGCCGGAGAGCTTCGCGGCCTTCGAGGCGGCGGCCCGCGCCATGCCGACCGTGCTCGACTGCCACCTGGTGGCGGGCGATTTCGACTACTTCCTCAAGATCCGGGTGCGCGACATGGGGGATTTCAACCGCCTGCACAGCAGCACGCTGATCGCGCTGCCCGGCGTGCGCCAGACGCGGACGTTCTTCGTGATGAAGGAGGTCGTCGACAACGCGCCGCTGGCCCTGTGACGCGGAGCGCCGCATGCCGGTCGGGCCGGGGCCTATGAGCGTGGGCCTCCCCTGCCCGCGACCGGGCCGGACCTCCGCTCGCCTTCGGGGTGCGGGGCGCCCGAGGTCAGGCGTCCGTTGCGGCGATGCGCCGTGCGGGGCGGCTGACGTACCGGGATCCGGCGAGCAGGAAACGCCAGGGCGTCTCGGCGCCGCGCGTGATGCCGATGCGCCGGTCGACGACGACGGGCACCGGCCGGCCCCGAGGCGCGAAGCGGAACGGCGGGCCCGCGAGGGAACGACCATCGAGCGCATCGGTGACGCCCAGCGCCTGGCACAGGCGGCCGGGCCCCGCGCACAACAGTCGCGGTTCCGTCGTGGCGCGGCGCGCCTGCATCGCCGCGATGCCCTGCGTGGGCTCGATGGCGCGCAGCAGCACCGCGCTGCCGGGCTCGCACACGAGGTTGAGGCACCAGTGCAGGCCGTAGGAGCGATAGACGTAGGCGTGGCCGGGCGGCCCGAACATGCTGGCATTGCGCTTCGTCGGCCCCCGGAAGCTGTGGGACGCCGGATCGGCGCGGTCGTAGGCCTCGGTCTCGACGACGAGGCCGCCGACCGCCTCGACGAAGAGTCGCGCGCCGATCAGATCCTGCGCGACGGCGGCCGCGGGGCGGTCGAAGAAAGCCTCGAGCATCGATGCGCAATCCTCTGGGGAGCCGCGACGCGCCCGCTGTCGCGGGACACCCCGGCGTCTCGCTCGTCGTCGCCGAGCCGCGATCCGGACCCGACCCCGCCGATCGAGGGGATCCGCGGAGGATCCGCACGCGGCCGTTCATGGTCTGCCGCCTCCGGCCGGTCCCGGCCGGGGGCGCGCGGTCAGGCCGCCGACATCGGCATCCCGGATTCCGGGTGGAACGAGGTGAAGCGATCCTGCGCGTCGAGCGGCACGTCCAGGGTGCAGCGAAGCCCCGAGCGGTCGAACTCGAGCTGCACCGTCCCGCCGAGCTCATGGCCGATGCCGCCGTTGATCAGCCGCGTGCCGTAGC
>NZ_VRUV01001049.1:0-652 GCF_008039455.1 Methylobacterium sp. WL116 | reverse complement strand
GCGCTCGGGCGAGCCGCCGGTCATGCCGGCATCGCGCCCGCTCCTGACGCCACCGTTGGCGCCACCCCTGTCCTCGCTCTTGCCGCCGCCCATCGTCTCCGAAGCGTTGCGGATGCCGCCCCTGCCCTGGCCGCCGCGCGCATCCTGGCCCCGACGCAGGTCGGCGTTGCGCTCGGATCCCCGGTCGGCGCCCGTGTCGCGCTCGCCGGCGTTGCGCCGGTCGGCATTGCGGAAGCTGCGATCGTCGCGGGTCTCGGTCCGGGTGGAGCGGGTCCGCACGTCCGTGCGATCCTGCCCGCGGAAGCCGACGTCGACGCTGCTGCCGCGACGCTCGGTCGTGGTCACGCTGAGGCGACGGTACTCGGGCGATCCGTACAGCACCCGCTGCCCGCGGATGGTGACGTAGCGCTCGCGCGGACCGGTCTCGCGGACCGTGACGAGGCGACGGTATTCCGGCGATCCGTACAGCACGCGGTGGCCGCGGATGGTGACGTAGCGGACCCGCGGGCCGCCCCGGCGCTCGACCGTGACGAGGCGGCGATACTCCGGCGAGCCGTACACCACGCGCTGGCCGCCGACGACCACGAACCGGCCCTCGCGCCGGAAGCCGCCGCTGACCCGCTCGGACCGGAAGTCGGTGCGGGGCTCGCGC
>NZ_VRUV01001048.1:0-655 GCF_008039455.1 Methylobacterium sp. WL116 | reverse complement strand
GCCCAGAGCACGCCGGCGTCGCCTTCTTCGGCTGGGCGAGGGCGGGTCCGGCAAGGCCGGCGAGCGCAAGGAACGCGGCGGCGCGCATCAGGAGCGCCGGGCTTTTGGCGAAGGACATCGGCTCAGACCCTTTGAAGTTCGTCGATGAAGAGGACGTCGTCGTGACGGGAAAACGTGATGCGGTGCGGGACGCGGGCGGCCGGTCCGACAGGGCGCCGCGCTGGTCCCGGGCGATCGGGCGGCCTGCATTCCCCGCCGAATGCGGCGAAGGCATGACACCCACCGCGACACCCGGCCCCGCGCATGCGGGACATCCGCGGGTCGGCCTTAGGCGGGGGTTAACCCTAAACCTGCATCGATGACCAGTCGTCCCCGTGCGGGATGTCGGGCGACGCCCTTTGGATGGAGTTCGAGTACCCCGTGAGCGCGGCGCAGCCCTCCCTCGAGCCGTCGACCGCCGGATGGGGACCGGCCGCCGATCGACGCCCCCTGCCCCGGACGGCGGCCCCCGAGCCGGTGCGGTCGCCGGCCCCCCCCGAGGTCGTCCTTACGCGGGTGGGGCCTGTCTATTATAAAAAACAGAAGCAGCCCACCATATTAAGTGTGTAGAAATAGGTGGTCGCCGTATAAATAAAAAAAAAAGTGGGGGGGGGGG
>NZ_VRUV01001047.1:0-657 GCF_008039455.1 Methylobacterium sp. WL116 | reverse complement strand
CCCGCCGCCCCGGCCACGCGCGGCGCCCCGACGATCGGCGCCAACCATCTCGCGCTCGCCCGCGAGGTGATGCTCAATTCCGGCATCGCGCGCTCGTTCGACTCGATCATTCCGGCCTTCGCCGAGCAGATCAAGCAGCAGACCGTCACCCGCCCCGAGCTGAGCAAGGATCTCGACGAGGTGCTGCAGGGCCTCAACCCCGAGATGGAGCTGCAGAAGCAGCGCATCATCGACACCGCGGCGCGAATCTACGCGAACAAGCTGAGCGAAGCCGAGCTGCAGGACATCGCGGCGTTCTTCCGCTCGCCCGCCGGCAAGCGCTACGTCGAGACCCAGCCTCAGATCCTCGACGAGATGGTGCAGGCGATGCAGACCTGGACCCAGGAAGTCTCGGAATACGTCATGGTCCGCGTGCGCGCCGAGATGGGCAAGCGCGGGCACCAGCTCCAGTAGGCGCACGAATCGACCGCGCGGCCGGCCCGTGTCCCCGTCCCGACGTCTTTATGCAGCGGGCGCCGTCGCGCTCGCCGTGATGCCCCTGGCGATGGCGCTGGCCAACCGGTCGAGCCCCCTCGTCGTCGCCATCGCGGCCGTGCTGTTCCTGGCCGGGCGCTGCGTCGAGGATGCCGGCGCGGTCCCGCGCCGCCTCGTCCCGCC
>NZ_VRUV01001046.1:0-658 GCF_008039455.1 Methylobacterium sp. WL116 | reverse complement strand
GGCTCGCCTCCGCCGAAGCCGCGGCAGGTCCGCGGCTTCGGCGGAGGCGAGCCCGGCCATCAGGCCGAAGGCGGGCAGCAGGGTGCGAACGAGCGCCGGAACGGATCTCGACATGGGGGTTCTCGTGTTGGGATGGGAGGTTTTGCGGAGCGGGATCCAGCGGGCCGCCCGTGCCTCCCCCTTCGGCGGGGGGAGGGCCGCGAAGCGGGCCGGGAGTGGGGAGCGCGTTGTCCGGAAAGGTCGCGCCCCTCCGCAGCGGGGGGAAGGCGCGGCTGCAGAAGACGCCCTCCGACGGGCCGGTCAGAGCGCCAGCAGCAGCAGGCCGACGATGGTGACGGCCAGGATCATGCAGATCGCGAGGTCGAGGACGCGGGCGCCGCCGCACGGGGGTCTCGGGTCGGTTCGCATCGGGTCGGTCCGCATCGGGTCGGTCCCTATGGCGGGCGGCCTTCGGGCGGCGGCGGCGATCATCGGCGCGGATCCCGGTCGGGGGTGAGGAGGAGCGCCTCCCGGACCGGGCTGCCGGCCCGGGAGGCGCCGTCGAGCACCGCAGCATCCCGGGAGGGGGATCCTGGTGCTGCGGCCTGCAGCGCCCCTGGGGTCGCGACGCGGTGGACCGTGTCCGCGGCGGCGATCCCGAGGGCGGGCAGCGCGAGGG
>NZ_VRUV01001045.1:0-659 GCF_008039455.1 Methylobacterium sp. WL116 | reverse complement strand
CCCTTCGACTTCGCGAGCTTGCCCCCGTCCGGGCCGAGGACCAGGGCGTGATGGTGGTAGCGCGTGCTGCTGGCCGAGGACAACCCGATCAACGCGCTCCTGGCGACCAAGGCCCTGGAGCGCCTCGGCGCCGAGGTGGTGCACGCGGCCGACGGTCTCGAGGCCCTGGCCCGCCTCGCGGAGGGCGGCACGTTCGACCTCGCCCTGATCGACATCCGCATGCCGAATTGCGACGGCCACGAGACCGCCCGCCGCATCCGCGCCGCCGAAGCCCGCGGCAAGGGCGGCCGGCTCCACCTGGTCGCGCTGACCGCCAACGCGGGCCGCGAGGACGAGAAGGCCGCGCGCCGGGCCGGCTTCGACGGGTTCCTGGCCAAGCCCCTCGACCTCAAGCTCCTGCCCGGCCTGCTCGAGCGGCGCGTCGCGCGAGCGGCTTGACGGACGCGTCCCCCCGCGCGAACACCGTCGCCATGCCTTCCGACACGCCCGCCAACCTGCCCGCCGACCCGCACCCGACGTCCCGCGACCCCGGCGGCCTGGCCGCCTGGGGCATCGCCGCCCTTGTGGCGGCGACGGTGCTGCTCGGCGTGCTCCTGCCCAACCGCGCCTCCCACGGCCCGGCCTCGCCGGCCGACGACGCGACCTGCGCCGAATGGGGC
>NZ_VRUV01001044.1:0-665 GCF_008039455.1 Methylobacterium sp. WL116 | reverse complement strand
GCCTCGGGTGCGGCCTTGCCGCGGGTCTTGCGACGCTGCTGGCCGAGGCCGCAGCGCCGCCGAGGGCTGATCGCCGGGTTCTTCCGATCGCCCGACCGGGCCCGGCAGAACCCGCGTCCCGTCCCCCGTGGGAGACGGGCGGATTGCGGGGCACGACCCGTCCGGGTGGGTCATGCCCCTCGCCCCGGCCCTCTCCTCCGGGAGGGGGAGCCGGACAGCGCGACGCGATCCGCTCGCGGGCGCCCGCCCCCGGGAAATCCACAGCTTTCCGCGGCGCTCGCCGGGCCGATTCAGGGATCGGGCATCGCCGGGTGCGATGGCTGTCGGCGAGGAGCCGGCCGGTGGGGCCGGCCGCGTGAGGCGTCGTTCATGCCCGGCCAGCCCAGCCTCGTCGCCCGCCTGTTCTGGATCGCGGTGGTCGGCGGCGGCCTGTCGCTCGACCCCGGGTTCCGCGTCGACGGCCGAGCCGCCGCACGTCGCTTCCGGCGGCGCGATGCCGCCCTCGGCCTTCGGGGGGTCCCGAGATCCGAGGTGCCGCCGCAAAGGATCACGCCCGGCACCGAAGCGTCTCGCGTCGCCCGGGTTCGGCGCGCACCGAGATCCCGGCGTCGGCCCGATCACGGCCGGTGCCCGGCCGCCTCCGAGGCCGCGTAGCGGGTCCGGGC
>NZ_VRUV01001043.1:0-667 GCF_008039455.1 Methylobacterium sp. WL116 | reverse complement strand
CCGGCTCGACGCCGGACGGCGGCGCAGCGGGCGAGGAGGGCGCGGCGGATTTCGGCTCGGCGGGCGGTCTTGCCGAGACCGGCGGTTCGGCCTCGACCGGCGGCTCGATCTCCGCCGGCGAGGGTGTCGTCGCGTCCGGTGCCCGGGCGCCCGCGAGGCAGCGGTCGAGCGCCGCGATGGCGTCGGCCGGCATCGCGACGTCCGGGTCGGCCTTCATCCCGGCGACGTAGGCTTCGATGCGGTCGAGGGCGAGATGGGTCGCGTTCCTGGCCTCGCGATCGAGGGCGGCGCCGGCCGAGACCTTTTCGAACAGGCTCTCCAGGCGATGCGCCACCGCCTCGACCGGCGGCAGGTCGACGGCCCGGGACGCGCCCTTGAGGCTGTGGGCCCGGCGGAAGATGTCGTTCCAGTCGGGCGCGCGGCCGGTGCCGTCGGCTCCCAGAGCCGCGCGGATCGCATCGATGTGCTCGCGGTGCTCGACCTCGAAGGCCGCGAGCAGCAGCTGGCGGATGTCGGTCACGGCGTCCGCCCGCCGGTCAATGCCGGTAGCGTTCGGCGAGGGCCATGAGGGCTCCTGCGAGCTCGGTGAGGTTGGCCGAGGCCGCCTCGACCTCGCGGGTGCCGGCGGCGGTCTGCTGGCTCGCCTGGCGGATGTTCTGCAGGGCGC
>NZ_VRUV01001042.1:0-669 GCF_008039455.1 Methylobacterium sp. WL116 | reverse complement strand
CTACGCCGCCGGGGCCGCGGCCGGCACCGCCGAGCCGGGCCTGTTCCAGGCGGCGTTGCGCGCCTACGAGACCGCCCGCGACCTCGACCCCGAGGACACGCTCGGCATGCTCGTCCACCTCGCGCGCCTCGGTGGCGACGCGGCGCTGCCGGTCCTGTCGCCGGCCTATCTGCGCGCGCTGTTCGACGGCTATGCCGGACGCTTCGAGCGCCACCTCGTCGAGGGACTAGGCTATTGCGGCCCGGCGCTGCTCTGCGCGGCACTCGATGCGGACGGCCCCCGGCGATACCGCGACGCGATCGATCTCGGCTGCGGCACTGGCCTGATGGGCGCCGCGCTCGGCCCCCGCGTCGAACGGCTCACCGGCGTCGACCTCGCGCCGGCGATGCTGGCGCTCGCCCGGCGGAAGGGCATCTATGCCCGTCTCGTCGAGGCGGGGATCGACGGGTTCCTGTCCGAGGCGCCGGCGGCCTCCGCCGACCTCTGCGTCGCGGCCGACGTCTTCATCTACGTCGGCGCGCTCGAGGGCGTGCTCGCCGGGATCGCGCGGGTGCTGCGCCCGGGCGGGCGCGTCGCCTTCACGGTGCAGTCGCACGACGGCGCCGGCGTCGTGCTCGGGCCGGACGGGCGCTACGCCCACGCCGACGCCTGCATCGCGAAGGCCGCGGC
>NZ_VRUV01001041.1:0-670 GCF_008039455.1 Methylobacterium sp. WL116 | reverse complement strand
GTGCTGGAGGCGCATCGCGGCCGGTCGCGGTCAGGTGGCCGCGATGCGCCTCCAGCACCGCTTCGATGCCGCCGCACTGGACCGCGAGGAAGCGCCACGCCCCGGCGGCGAAGAACGGCTGGCGATAATAGTCGTCCGGGGCGCCGATGCGGTCCAGGGGCTCGACCCGAAGGCCGGAGAAGTCGACGGTGCCGGTGGCGGAGGCGCGCATCCCGTGGGCGCGCCAGTCGGCGAGCTCGGCGCGGGCTTCCGGATCGAGCGGCACCACGAGCATCTGGCGGCGCCCGTCCGGAAGCCGCGCGGTCACCAGCGGGCGCGTGACGTGCCCGGCCCCCGAGGCGTAGGACTTCGCGCCGGTCAGCACCGCCGGATCCGCCTCCGTGCCGAGCGCGAGACCACCTGGCTCCGCCGGCTCGGTGTTCCACACGCCGAACAGGTGCCCGGCACGGGCATCGGCCGCGAAGCGCGCGCGCACCGGATCGCTGCCGTAGCGCAGCACCAGCGCCAGCGCGTTGACGTGGCCCTCGTAGATCCGCCCGACCGCGAGGTTGCCGCGCCCGATCCCGCGCAGCACGTCGCGCAGGCGGTCGGCGCCGCCGGGCGTGCACAAGCCCGCTCCGCCCAACGCCTCGGGCAGCGGCGCGACGAGCAGCCCGGCGCCGCGCAGCGC
>NZ_VRUV01001040.1:0-671 GCF_008039455.1 Methylobacterium sp. WL116 | reverse complement strand
GTTTGACCTGACGGATGCGGAGTGGGCGGCGATCGAGCCGGTTCTGCCGACGGATGTGCGCGGCAAGGATCGGGTGGACGACCGGCGGGTGCTGAACGGCATTTTCTGGCGGTTGCGCACGGGCGCGCCCTGGGCCGACATCCCGGCGCGCTATGGTCCGCACACGACGTGCGGCAACCGCTTTCGGCGCTGGCGCAAGCGTGGGATCTGGGATCGTCTTCTGAAAGCCGTGTCAAAGGCTTACGAGGGTGACCTGCAGATGATCGATGCCACCCGCGTGCGGGTGCATCAGCATGCGGACTGCGCCAAAAAAAGACGACCGATCCCGTGGCATGGGTCGCTCGCGCGGCGGCCTGACGAGCAAGATCCACGCTCTGGTGGATGCCGAGGGCCGACCCATCGCCCTCAAGATCACCGAAGGCCAAGCGCATGACGGTCGGGCCGCCGACGACATGCTCGGCGATCTGGGACCTGGGCAGACCCTCCTGGGGGATCGGGCCTACGACAGCGACGCGCGGCGCGAGCGCTTGGCCGAGCAGGGGGCGTGGGCGAACGTGAAGCCGATGCCCAACCGCAAGAACGTGCCGGCCTTCAGTGCCTTCCTGTACAAGTACCGCAATCTGGTCGAGCGGTTCTTCAGCAGGATCAAGCACTTCCGTGCGGTCGCAACA
>NZ_VRUV01000103.1:0-11509 GCF_008039455.1 Methylobacterium sp. WL116 | reverse complement strand
CCGGCCTGCCCGCTCTCCGGCATCGCCGGTTCGGGCCGAGCCGTCGGGCCGGCCGTGACGCTGCGGATGATCCCGGCGCGCGGCGAGGTCGCGCGCTCGCTCGCGGAGGCGATCGAGGCGGTGCCCGAGGGCGCCGTCGTCGTGGTCGATACCGGCCGCTCCGGGCTCGCCCTCCCCTTCGGCGCGATCCTGGCCGCGCGGCTCTCCGCCCGCGGCGTCGCCGGCCTCGTCACCGACGGCTGCCTCGCAGCCGAGAGCGGCCTCGCCGTCTGGGACGCCGCGTTCGCGCCGGGCGAGGGTACGCTTCAGCTTGCGGGCTCCGGCGAGCCGATCGCCTGCGCCGGGGCCGCGGTGCATCCCGGCGACGTCGTGGTCGGCGGCCCCGACGGCGTGGTGGTGATCCCGACCGACATCGCCGAGGCGGTGGCGCTGGAGGCGGTCGAGCAGCAGCGCCTCGATCTCTGGCTCACCCGCGAGGCGGAGAAGGGCGCGAGCCTCGCCACCCTGCTGCCGCCGGACGCCGAAACCCTGGCCCGCTACGAGGCCGAGACGAAGGCCTGAGGTCCGACGCCCGCCGGACCCGCGCCGATGTTCTTCCCGCTCTCGAAGGTGATCTTCTTCCTGATCACCCCGTCGAACGTTTTCGCCCTCGTCGGGCTCGTCGGCGTCGCGCTGACGCTCGCGACCGCGCGGCGGCGCCTCGGCGGAGCTTTGAGCGCGTTCGGCCTCCTCGGCCTGCTCGCAGGCGGCCTGTCGCCGCTCTCGGCCTGGGCGGTGCTGCCGCTGGAGCAGCGCTTCCCGGCCTACGCCGACGACCGCCCGCCCGACGGCATCATCGTGCTCGGCGGCGGGATCGAGGCCGGGTTGTCGTCCGGCCGCGGGCAGGTGATCGTCAACGATGCCGGCGAGCGGCCGATCTACATGGCCGATCTCGCCCGGCGCTACCCGCAGGCGCGGCTGATGTTCTCCGGCGGCAGCGGCAGCCTCGTCGACGGGGCGATCGCCGAGGCCGACATCGTCAGCCGCGACGCCGACACCCTCGGCCTGCCGCGCACCCGGCTGATCCTGGAGAACCGCTCGCGCAACACCCGCGAGAACGCGCTGTTCTCCGCCGCGATGGCCCAGCCGAAGCCGGGCGAGCGCTGGGTGCTGGTGACCTCGGCCTTCCACATGCCGCGGGCGATGGGCTGCTTCCGCGCGGCCGGCTTCGACGTCGTCGCCTTCCCCGTCGACTACCGCACCCGCGGCCCGCGCGACGCGCTGCGCTTCGGCAGCTTCGCCTCGGAGGGGCTGCTGGTGCTCGACCTGGCGGTGAAGGAATGGATCGGCCTCGCGGTCTACCGGCTCGCCGGCTACACCGACGCGCTGCTGCCGGGGCCGGCGGATCAGCCCTCGGGGAGCGACAACCGGTAGATCCCGCGAAAATCGTCCGGATCGGCGGGCTTGCCCTTCCGCAGGATGGCGAGGCGGCCGGCCTTGGTCAGGCGCACGGCGATGCGGCGCACCGGCTGCATCAGGGGGCTCCACTGGTCTGGATCCGACCCCGCCAGCGCGCGTGCGACCTCCGAGGGGCAGATGGTCTTGCCGGGGCCGCGCTCGGCCACGAGACGCAGCATCGTCTCCTCGATCGCGTCCTCGCTGCGGGTTCCGGTGCGGTCGTCGCTCACGGCGTGGATCCTTCGGCGGGCGGGGCACCGTCGGCGAGCAGGATCGCGCGGATCTCGGAGACGAACTGGCGCCGCCACATCACGAACACGACCGCCGTCGTCGAGGCGACGAGGAAATAGGGGCTGACGAACCACCCGAGATACGCCAACGCGAAGAAGAACGCACGCTGCCCGCGGGCGAAGTGGAGCCCGGCCGCGGTGTTCATCGCCGCCACGCGCCGCGCGGCGCGCAGCATCGCGGACTCGCTCGCCCCCGAGCCCTTGGGCGGCACGGTCCCAAGCAGGATCGCGCTGTAGTTGAATAGCCGGTAGGCCCAGGCGAACTTAAAGAAGGCATAGACGAACACGACCGCGAGCCCTGCGACCTTGATCTCCCAGGTCGTGCGCGTGGCGATCGTGCCGAAGGGCAGCGTGCCGAACAGGTTCAGCACGTCGTCGCCGGAGCGCGACAGGGTGAGCACGCCGCCGAGCGCGATCAGCGACGTCGAGGCGAAGAAGGCGGTGCCGTTCTGCAGCGAGGCGTTGATCGTGGTGTCGACCACGCGGTTGTCGCGCACGATCAGCTGGCGCGCCCATTCCTCGCGCTGCGCGTTCATGATCTGGCTCAGCGACACCATCCGCCCGCGCAGGCGCCCGACGGAGAGGCCGTAGCCGACCCAGGCCAGCACGAAGTAGATCAGCGCGCCGAGGTCGATCGGCGAGAACCCGGAGGGCAGGTAGGCGGCGAGCAGCGTAGTGGAAGGGAGGTCGGTCATCGTCCCCGGGGTGCCCATCGGGCCCGCGCGCCGCGCCGGCCGTGGGCGCATCGGGACCGCGGGATGGCTACCCCGGCGCGGCGCGCGCTGTCGAGACGCGCCGGAGCAGGCCGTCCATGCGCGGGTCCCCTCACTGCCGGATCGCGAACCCGGAGGCGCCGGCGGACGGCTCGCCGGCCGTCACCTCGACTCGCTCGACGCGGGCGCCGGGCGGCCCGGCCCAGCACGCCTGCACCATCGCCTCGACCGCGTCGGCCGGCCCGGTGAACGCGGCCTCGACCGCGCCGTCCGCACGGTTGCTCACGTGCCCCGACAGGCCGCGCGCCTCGGCCTCGCGCCGGGTCCAGGCGCGATAGGTGACGCCCTGGACCCGGCCGACGACGACGACGGCGACGCTTGTGATCTCGCTCATGACGGCACAACGCGGCCGGACGCCCGAGGTGTCCGGCCGCGTCGGGTCGTTCTCAGCGGGCGATGGCGGCGCGGCCCTGCGGACGGCCCTCGACGCGGGCCGGATCGACGGTCTTCTGACGGTAGGTCAGGTACCAGGCCACCGAGATGAACAGCACCCCGCCGACGAAGTTGCCCAGCGTGACGGGGATCTGGTTCCACAGCCACCACTCGCTGAAATGGACCGGCGCGCCGAGCATCATGCCGGCGGGAATGACGAACATGTTCACCACCGCATGCTCGAACCCCTGCGCGAAGAACAGGAAGATCGGCAGCCAGGCGCCGAGGATCTTGCCGAAGGTCGAGGTCGACATCATCGACATCGTCACGCCGAGGCAGACCATCCAGTTGCACAGCATCGCCTTGACGAAGCAGGTTAGCATCCCGGCCGTGCTGAGGTTCTCGTAGGCGATCGTCTTGGCCGAGGCGATCTCGACCAGCTTCTGCGCGACGCCGGCGACGGGCGTGTGCCACGCATTGGTCAGCGCGATCACCAGGAGCAGCGCGTACAGCACGCTGCCGAGCAGGTTGCCGATGAAGCTCCAGGCGAAGTTGCGCATCATCGGCGCGAACCCGATCCGGTTCTCCATCCAGGACAGCGTCAGGATGCCGAAGTTCCCGGTGCAGAGCTCGAGCCCGAGGCACACGATCATCACGAAGCCAACGGGAAAGACGATGGCTCCGACGAAGGGCACGCCGGTCTGCACCGCCCCGGTGAGGGCGAGGCTGGTGGCGATGCCGAGCAGCGCGCCCGCCATCATGCCGCGCACGAGCATGTCGCGGATCGACAGTTCGGCGCGCATGACGCCCGAATCGCTCATGGTCGCGGCCATGTCCGTAGGTTTAACGAAGTCCATTGGCGGAAGGCTCCCGGTGTTCGATGTTCTGCGATCCGGGAGCAGGCAAGGTCAGGGCCAAACCGGACGTTGAAGCCGCGGCATCTGCGTCGCACCTAGGTCGGCGCTCCGCGACGCCAGCCGCGCACCTCGCGCAGGTAGGGGGGCGGCAGCTGCGCCGCCTCGCCCGCCGCGAGCACGGCCTCGAGATAGCCGGGCTTCGGCACGCCGCAGGCGGTGGAGCGGCCGAGATAGATCAGCGCGCGCTTGACGCCGCCCGCGGTCGCGACCGGCTGCGAGGCCTTCACGTAGAGGCCGCCGGCAACGCCCTCGTAGCGGTCGAGGGCGGGGACGTCGGCGAGGGCCAGCTCCCACAGCACGCCCCAGACCGTGTGGCGCCCGTCGCGCACCACCGAGGCGTAGCCCTCGCGCATGACGATGAAGCGGTGGCGGTGCAGCCGGCCCTGCCCGATCAGCCGCGAAGCCGGGCAGCGGGAGGCCATGGCGGCCGCATCCATGTTGGCGCCGTAGGCGAAGTAGAGAGGCATGGATTTCGGTGCGAACCGGTCGGGTCGGGGAACCCCCGATTACTCGCCGGACTTCCGATCGTCGCGGCGGATCGCCCATTCATTGGCGTGCATGGCGAGATAGGCCACGGTCAGCATGATGGCCGGAATGACGAAGATGACGAAGATCTCACCGGAGTTCATGGTTTGAGGCTTCGCAGGACGCGCCTTGCGATCCAATGTATGCCGAACCCGGTGCAAAGCCAGACCCCGGCGAAGAACACGGCCACGGCGGTCGGTTTGGGGGCGTTCGCGATCCCGAAGCTCACGGCCGTCACCGGCGTCACCACCCCGATGATGATGAACGCGGCGATCGTGTTGAGCCCGGTCGCAAGCAGTTTCGTCTGCTCGTTGTGAACGAGGCTCATCGCCGCCGGGTCTCAGGACGCTGACGCGAGTCAGGCGAATTCCAGGATCACCGCATCGACGGCGAGGCTCTCGCCCTCCTTGGCGTAAACCTTCGCCACCGTGGCGTCGCGCTCGGCGCGGAGCACGTTCTCCATCTTCATCGCCTCGACGATGGCGATAGCCTCGCCGTTCTTCACCTCCTGGCCTTCGGTGACCAGAATCTGCTTCACCAGGCCGGGCATCGGGCAGAGCACCTGCTTGCCGGAGCCGGCATCCTCCTTCACCGGCATCAGCGCGGCGAGCTCGGCCTCGCGGCGAGTGTAGACGCGGGCCTCGGCCGCGGCGCCCGCATGCTGGAGTGCGACGCCGTTGAGCAGCCCGCGCACCTGGATCGCGACGCGCTGCGCGCCGATCGTGCCGGTCCAGACCGGCTCGCCCGGGCGCCAGTCGCTCTCGACGACGTGGGCGGTGCCGTCGGCCTCGGTGACGACGAGGCAGTTCTGCGCCAGCGCATCCTCGTGCGGATCGACGGTGACGGGGAAGGCCTCGCCGGCCAGCATCACCACCCGGTCGCGCTCGAAGTGCAGCAGCGCGGGGTCGCGCATCTGGCCGGAGATGCCGCGCTTGCGCGCGTTGAGCTTGTGGTCGATGGCGGCCGCGGCCGCCATCATCCGCTGCGCCACCGCGCCTTTCGGCTCGGGCGCGGAGAACCCTTCCGGGAACTCCTCGGCTATGAAGCCGGTGGACAGCGCCCCCTCGCGCCAGCGCGGATGCGCCATCAGGGCGGCGAGGAACGGGATGTTGTGGCGGATGCCGTCGATGGCGAAGGCGTCGAGCGCCTCGGCCTGGAGCTCGATCGCCTCGGCGCGGGTCGGCGCCCAGGTGACGAGCTTGGCGATCATCGGATCGTAGTGGATCGCGATCTCGCCGCCCTCCTCCACGCCGGTGTCGTTGCGGACCTTGCCGGTGCCGAACGTGCCCTCCTCCGGTGGCCGGTAGGTGGTGAGCCGGCCGATCGAGGGCAGGAAGTTGCGGGTCGGATCCTCGGCGTAGACGCGGCTCTCCACCGCCCAGCCGTCGAGCGTCACCCGATCCTGCGTGAGCGGCAGCGTCTCGCCGGCCGCCACCCGGATCATCAGCTCGACGAGGTCGACGCCGGTGATCATCTCGGTGACCGGATGCTCGACCTGGAGGCGGGTGTTCATCTCCAGGAAGTAGAACGACTTGTCCTGGCCGGCGACGAACTCGACCGTGCCGGCGGAATCGTAGTCCACGGCCTTCGCCAGGGCGACCGCCTGCTCGCCCATCTTCCGGCGGGTGGCCTCGTCGAGGAGGGGCGAGGGTGCCTCCTCGATGACCTTCTGGTTGCGGCGCTGAATCGAGCACTCGCGCTCGCCGAGGTAGACCACGTTGCCGTGCTTGTCGCCGATCACCTGGATCTCGATGTGGCGCGGATCGGTGATGAACTTCTCGATGAACACCCGGTCGTCGCCGAAGGACGAGGCGGCCTCGGACTTCGCGCGGGCGAAGCCCTCCGCGACCTCGCCCGAGGCGTAGGCGATGCGCATGCCCTTGCCGCCGCCGCCGGCGGACGCCTTGATCATCACCGGGTAGCCGATGCCGTCGGCGATCTCGACGGCGTGCTCGGGGCTCTCGATCACGCCGAGGAAGCCCGGCACCGTCGAGACGTTGGCGGCGGCCGCCGCCTTCTTGGATTCGATCTTGTCGCCCATCGCGGCGATGGCGCCGGCGTTCGGGCCGATGAAGACGATGCCGGCCTCGGCGAGCGCGTTGGCGAAGGCCTCGCGCTCGGACAGGAAGCCGTAGCCCGGATGCACCGCCTGCGCCCCGGTCTGCTTGCAGGCGTCGATGATCTTCTCGATGACGAGGTACGATTGCGCCGCCGCCGCCGGGCCGATGTGGACGGCCTCGTCGGCCATCGCCACGTGGACCGCGTCGCGGTCGGCGTCCGAGTAGACCGCCACGGTCTTGATGCCCATGCGCCGTGCCGTCTTGATGACGCGGCAGGCGATCTCGCCCCGGTTTGCGATCAGGATCTTGTCGAACATCTTTTATCGCGCTCAGGTCTGGTCGTCTTCAGGAAGCGGCTTGGCGTGAGCCGGATAGAGCGTTCCCGATAAAGCAGATCCGCAGGCGGCGGAAGCTGTGCCGGCGGCCGATGCCTGGGCGACCGCGGTCAAAAGTTTTTCGTCTCGTTTCAAGCGGCCAGCGCGAAGCGCGGCCGGTCGGTCCTGGCCGGCTCGCGGGTCCAGCGGTTGGCTTCCATCGCGAACACCATCAGCGCCTCGGCGCTCCCCTGCGCCTCCCGGACGATCTCGACGGCGATTCGCGCGCCGGCCGGCGTCGGGCCGGTGAGGCCGGCGAGCGACGCCGAAAGCCAGGCGGCGACCGCGCGGTCGACGTAGCCCGAGGGACGCTCGCCCCAGACCGCGAAGTCGACCACGAGGGCGACCAGCGCGTCGGCGAAGGCCGGATCGGCGTCGGGCACCGCCCGCTCCAGGGCGATCAGCATGTCGGCCTCGTCGCGATGGGCGATGCCGTCCGGCAGCACGTCGCGCAGCAGAACCTGCACGGCGGCCGACGCAATGCGGCCCTCGGCGACGGCATGGTTGCAGAGGTCTTGAAGAGAAACGTTGATCATGACCGAATTCCTCCGCGACCTTTGTTCGGTCGCCGCCTGTCCTCGTGTGTATTGGACTGTAGGAGACGAGATCGTCTTCAGAGGTTAACGGCCAAATCTGAACCGGCGTTCAGGTTAAAGCGTGCTCACGAATGAGCGTTTCGAGAATCTTGCTTTTTTCGAGCGACATGCCGGCATCTGTCGAGACCGCACGATCGTCGCCCGCTCTCCGGGAACGCAGATGAAACGTCACCCGCTCACCGCTATCCCGTCATTCCGGGGCGCCGCAGGCGAGCCCGGAATCCAGAGCCGCCGGCGGTGGCGGATCCGGCTGGCGTCGGCGGTTCTGGATTCCGGGACCTGCTTCGCAGCCCCGGAACGACGAGGGGAAACGGACCGAAGGTCGTCCGCCCTCAGCGCACGATCACCGTCGCGCCCACCGGCACGCGGTTGAACAGGTCGACCACGTCGATGTTGCGCATGCGGATGCAGCCGGACGACGCGGCCTGGCCAATCTTCTCCGGCTCGTTGGTGCCGTGGATGCGGTAGAGCGTGTCGCGGCCCTTGTCGGACAGGTAGAGCGCGCGGGCGCCGAGCGGGTTGCCCGGCCCGCCCTGCATCGGGTGGACGTGCGGCCAGCGCTTGATCATCTCGGCCGGCGGGTTCCAGGCCGGCCATTCCGCCTTGCGGTCGACCGTGGCGGTGCCCTTCCAGCCATAGGCCTCGTCGCCCACGGTGACGCCGTAGCGCATCGCCTTGCCGTCGGGCAGCACGAGGTAGAGCTGCCGCTCCATCGTCTCGATCACGATGGTGCCGGGCTGCTCCTTCGTCGGGTCGGTGACCTGGTAGCGGGCGAAGTGCGGGTCGAACTCGGCGTCCGGCACCAGCGCCATGAAGGCGGTGTCCCGTGCCGACAGGGCCGGATCGGGCACCGCCTTGAAGTTGCAGCCCGAGAGCAGCACGGCACACGCGATGATCGGGGCGAAGCGCATGGCGGGCCTCTCTCGAGTGGGCTTCCGCCGTTCGAACCAGGGTTGACGGAAACTGACCGAAGCATAGGCGGACGAGGCACTTCGGCGTAGCGTCCCGCGTTGCCCGCGGGCACAATGCCAAGCGCTGTTGCCGCTTTGCGACAGGTGCGTCCGCAGCGAGGCGGCGCGCACAGCCGGAGGGATGATCGTGACGACCCTGTACGTGAGCCACCCGGCCGCCCTCGACCACGCCGTGCCCGAGGGGCATCCCGAGCGGCCCGACCGCATCCGCGCGATCGAGCGCGTCCTGGAGAACGAGCGCTTCTCCGGCCTCGTCCGCACCATGGCGCCGCAGGCCGAGGCCTCGGTCGCCACGCTCGCCCACCCCGCCGCCTATGTCGAGGCGATCGTCGCGGCCTCGCCCAAGGACGGGATGGTCGCGATCGATTCGGATACGCTGATGTCCCCGGGCAGCCTGGAGGCGACGCTTCGCGCCGTCGGCGGCGGCATCATGGCGGTCGATGCGGTGATGGGGGGCGAATGCAGCAACGCCTTCGTCGCCATGCGCCCGCCCGGCCACCATGCCGAGCGCACCCGGGCGATGGGATTCTGCCTGTTCAACCACGCCGCCATCGCCGCGCGCCACGCCCGCGCCAAGGGTGCGACCCGCGTGGCGCTGGTCGATTGGGACGTGCACCACGGCAACGGCTCGCAGGACATCTTCTGGGACGATGCCAACGTGATGTACGCCTCGACCCACCAGATGCCGCTGTTTCCCGGCACCGGCGCGGCCTCCGAGCGCGGCGCGAAGGACACCATCGTCAACGTGCCCCTGCGCCCGGGCGACGACGGCGCGGTCTTCCGCGAGGCGTTCGAGGCCGGCATCCTCGCCCGCCTCGACGCCTTCGCGCCCGACGTGATCATCCTGTCGGCCGGCTTCGACGCCCATCACCTCGATCCCCTGGCCAACCTGCGCCTGACCGAAGCCGATTTCGGCTGGGCCACGCGCATGCTGATGGAGGTCGCCGACCGGCACGCCGGCGGCCGCCTCGTCTCGATGCTGGAGGGCGGCTACAGCCTCGACGGCCTCGGACGCTCGGTGTCGGCGCATGTCGACGCGCTGATGGGGCGATAAGGGAGAGATCGGGTGCCCTTCCCTCCCCCGAGAGGGGGGGATCGTCGGGAAAGTGTAGCCAACGATCGTCATCGTCGGGTTTCAGGATAATTCGGCAATCGGAAACGGGATTATGTGGTAATGCCGCGCCCGGCGTCGGCCGGCATGGCGGCCGCTCGTCGATAGGGTGGATCGGGTGCGGCAGAGGCGTGGCTACGGGCTGGTTTGGGCGGCGGCGATCGGGCTGGCCGGTGTGGCGCTCGTCGCGGCTTTCGCCGGCGACGACGTTCGGCAGGTCGCTTCACGGCTGACGAACCTTTTCGTGGCGCGCGATGCGGCCAGGTCCGCCCCCGCCCCCGCCAAGCCCACGCCATTCGCTGCCCCCCAGCGCACCGCGGTCGAGGGCGGACGCGTCGTCGTGGTGCTCACGCCCGAGGAACGCGCCCGGATCGGCCTCGAGACCGCACGGCGGCAGCCCGAATCGCACCCGATCGAGATCCAGGCCTACGGCAGCGTCCTCGACCTCGCGCGGGTGACGGAGCTCACGAATTCCTACGCCGCCGCGACGGCGCAGCTGCAGACCGCGCAGGCGCGGGTCGAGGTCTCGCGCGCCGCGTTCCAGCGCGCCAAATCCCTCGGGCCCTACGCGACGCAGGTGCAGATCGAGACCACCGAGGGCACGTTCCAGACCGACCAGGCGGCGCTCGCCGCCGCGCAGTCGCAGGTGCGGACGCTCAGCGCCACCGCGCAGCAGGAATGGGGGCCGGTGATCGGCCGCGGCATCGTCGAGCGCTCGGTCCTCGTGACCCGGCTGATCGAGCGCGCCGACTTCCTGGTGCAGGTGACGCTGCCGCCCGGGGAGACGCTGAAGGGCCGGCCCGGCGCGGCCTTCGCGGAGGTGCCGCCGCAGAGCGAGCGCGTGGCGCTGCGCTTCGTCTCGGCCGCGACCCGCACCGACCAGCGCATCCAGGGCCTCAGCTCGTTCTACACGGTCTCCGGCGACAGCGGCCTCCTCCCCGGCATGAGCACGCTGGCCTTCATCACCTCGTCGCGGGCCGCCACCGGCGTGCTCGTGCCCGAGGAGGCGGTGGTGCACTGGCAGGGCGGGGCCTGGTTCTACCGCGCGGTCGGCGAGACCGGGTTCGCCCGCCACGCGCTCGGCGCCGACCCCGCGCTCTCGGGCGACGGCTTCGTCGTCGCGGATCTCGCCGGCGAGACCGAGATCGTGATGCGGGGCGCGCAGGCCCTGCTGTCGGAGGAGATGAAAGCCCAGGTGCAGGCCGCCGGCGGCGCGGACGACGACTGAGCCGATGTCGTCCGATCAAAGCCCCGCCGCGCCCGATCCCGTCGGCCCGCAGGCCGCCCTGGTCGCCTTCGCGATCCGCTTCCCCGGCATCGTCGTGGCCTTGGCGCTGGCGTTGCTGGTCTACGGCACCGCCAGCCTCGGCCAGGCGAAATACGACGTCTTCCCCGAGTTCGCGCCGCCCTCGGTGGTGATCCAGACCGAGGCGCCGGGGCTCAACCCGGAGCAGGTCGAGATCCTGGTGACCCAGACCGTCGAGGTCGCCGTCAACGGGCTTCCCGGCCTCGCCAGCCTGCGGTCGAGCTCGATCCAGGGCCTGTCGGTCATCACCGCCACCTTCACCGCCGGCAGCAGCATCTACCGGGTGCGCCAGCTCGTGACCGAGCGACTGGCGAGCCTCGCCGGGCGCCTGCCGCAGGGCGTGCTGCCGCCGGCGATGACCGCGCTGACCTCCTCGACCAGCACCGTGCTCCTGGTCGGGCTGACCTCGGAGAGCCGCTCCGCCCTCGACCTGCGCACGATCGCCGACTGGCGGGTGCGCCTGCGGCTGCTCGCGGTGCCCGGCATCGCCCAGGTCTCGGTCTACGGCGGCGCGGTGCGCGCCTTCCAGGTCGAGGTGCGGCCGCACGACCTGATCCGCTTCCGCCTCGGCCTGAACGACGTGCTCGTGGCCGCGCGCAAGGCCACCGGGGTGCGCGGCGCCGGCTTCGTCGACACCCCCAACCAGCGCATCGCCCTCCAGACGGAAGGCCAGTCGCTGACGCCGGAGGAGATCGCCCGCACGGTGCTCGTCAACGAGGGCGGCGCGAGCGTGGTGCTCGGCGACGTCGCCACCGTGGTCGCCGCCCCCGAGCCGCC
>NZ_VRUV01001039.1:0-677 GCF_008039455.1 Methylobacterium sp. WL116 | reverse complement strand
AGCCCGGCCCGCGCCCCGGCCAGCGTCGCCGCCACCGGCAGCGGGGACGCGACGAGCGACTACGAGGCCGCCGTCGGCCACATCCGCGAGAAGCGCTACGAGCAGGCCGAGATGGCCTTCCGCCAGTTCATCCAGTCGCACCCGCGCGACGGCCACGTCCCGGCCGCGACCTACTGGCTCGGCGAGAGCTACCTGCAGCGCAACCGCAACCGCGAGGCGGCCGAGCAGTTCCTGAAGGTCTCGACCGACTACGCCCGCTCGCCCCAGGCGCCGGAGGCGATGCTGAAGCTCGGCGTGTCGCTCAACGCGCTGGGCGCGCGCGAGCAGGCCTGCGCGACCCTGGCCGAGCTCGACCGCAAGTTCCCCGCCGCCGGCTCGAACGTGCGCCAGAGCGTGGCGCGCGAGCAGAAGCGCGCGCGCTGCACCGCGTGAGCGACCCGCGCGACGATCCCGGTGACCGGATCCGTCGCGCCCTCGCCAACGCCCTCGCACCTTGGCTCGCCGGGGACGCGCCCGTGGTGCTCGCCGTCTCCGGGGGCCCCGATTCCACCGCCCTGATGCACGCCGCCGCCGCGTGCCGGGCCGGCGCGCTCTTCGTCGCGACGGTGGACCACGGCCTGCGCCCCGAATCCGCTGACGAGGCCCGCGCCGTCGCCCGCGCCGCCGCGACGCTCGGC
>NZ_VRUV01001038.1:0-677 GCF_008039455.1 Methylobacterium sp. WL116 | reverse complement strand
GGCGTGCCCTCGGCCCTGGTCGGACGCCATGCACCCGTGGCCGACGGGCGCACCGTCGCCCTGCTCGACGGGTCCGTGCGCTTCCTCGCGGCGCTGAAGGCCTGGGGCGGCATCGCCCCGCAGGCCGGCCCGCTGGCGACGCTGCAGATCATCGACGACACCGGCAGCCTGTTCCGCCCCCCGCCCGCGCGCTTCCAGGCCGGCGAGATCGGGCTGGAAGCGTTCGGCTGGAACGTCGAGAGCCGGCTCCTGGTCGAGTCCCTGCGCCGGCAGGCACGCGCCACCGAGAACCTCACGCTGTTCGAGAGCGATGCCGCGGAAGCCGTTCCTGGCGAAGAGGTTTCCGAGGTTCGGCTCGTCGATGGCGGGCGCGTCTCGGCACAGCTCGTCGTCGCCGCGGACGGGGGGCGGTCGCCGTTGCGGAGCGCGAGCGGCATCCGGGTGCGGGACTGGTCCTACCCGCAATCCGCGATCACCACGATTCTCGCGCACGACCGCCCGCACGGCGACGTCTCGACCGAGTTCCACACCCGCGGAGGCCCCTTCACCCTGGTGCCGCTGCCGGGGAACCGCTCGAGCCTGGTCTGGGTCGCGGCCGAGGGCGTCGCGCGCCGGCTCGCCGCGCTCGACGACGCGGCGCTGGCCGAGGCGGTCACGCGCCAGGCGCAGGGCATGCT
>NZ_VRUV01001037.1:0-681 GCF_008039455.1 Methylobacterium sp. WL116 | reverse complement strand
CCAGCCGCAGCAGGCCGAAGGCGAGGCCGGCGGCGGCGATGAAGATCAGCGCCACGCGCCGGTCGAAGGCGGTGCCGACGGCGAGCCCCACCAGGGCGGCGAGCGCCAGCGCCAGGGTCGCCCGGTAGCGCGGGCGGATGCCGCTGGCTGCCGGGTCGACGGCGTCGCGAAACAGCCCCGAGACCGGGACGTCGTGGGCGCGCCCCAGGGGCGTGATCGCGAAGGCCAGGGCCGTGAGGAGCCCGTAGGCCGCCGCCTGGAGCAGCTCGAGGGGCGCCAGCGTCGGGTTCAGCGGCAGGGGCAGGCTGTCCCGGAACAGCGCGTCGAGGGCGAAGGGCAGCGCGGCGCCCACAGTGAGCCCGATCGCCGTGCCGAGCCCGGCGATCAGCATCACCTGCGTCAGGTACAAGGCGACGACCTTCGAGCCCGGCGCACCGACGCTCTTCAGGGTCGCGATCGAGGGGCGCTTGCGCTCGACGAAGGCGTTGACGGCGTTGGCGACGCCGACCCCGCCGACGATCAGCGCGGTGAGGCCGACCAGCGTCAGGAACTGGGTGAAGCGCTCGATGCTCTTGGAGAACCGCGGGTCGGCATTGGTGCGCGCCCGCATCTCCCAGCCGGCCTGCGGAGCGGCCGCCGCGATCCGGGCGGTGTGGACGAGATGCCCCCCGGAGAACACGC
>NZ_VRUV01001036.1:0-681 GCF_008039455.1 Methylobacterium sp. WL116 | reverse complement strand
GCCGGACGCCGCTGGGCCGGTCGCACGCCCGGGCCGCAAAGCCCTCGCGCCTCATTAGCGACCGGCGTCGCAGATCCCTCCAAGGGGCCGGGTCGAAGCGGGAGTCCCTTCCCCCAGAGGGAGCCGCGCGGCGCTGGCCACGACCCATTCGAAGACGTTCGACGCCGTGCGATCCGAACCCCCATCGGCAAGCTCAGCCGCAGCCGCAGCCCTATCGGCGGTCGTAGGGATCGTAGGGCGCGAGCGCATCCCCGAGCGCCTTGGCGGCCGGATCGCGCCGGAGATCGAGCTCCCGGTCGAGGGCGCGCACGAAGCGCTCGCGGCCGGCTTCCAGCTCGCGGCCGAGGCCGCCGAAGGCCTCGGCGACCTCGACATGGGGCGGCCCGTCGGTGACGAGGTAGTCGATCCCGCAATCCGGCTCGGCCGGGCGCCCGGCAGGGCGGAGCCAGTAGCAGATGCGGACGCGGGTGAACGGCTCGCCCGCGCGTCGCTCGACCCGGGCGGGCGCCAGCCGAAAGCTGTCTGGCCGGGCCCGCTCGGCATAGGCGAGGCTCTGGCCGACGGTGACGAAGCCCTGCGTGCGGTGCCCGCGCACCAGCGCCATCGCCCGCGCGTCGGAGAGGTCCGCCGGCTGCGCCTGGGCGCCCGCGAGCGAGGCGAGGCCGAGGGCCGCTGTCAGAA
>NZ_VRUV01001035.1:0-682 GCF_008039455.1 Methylobacterium sp. WL116 | reverse complement strand
CCGGGCCGGGCCGGCGCGAGCGCGACGCCGCCGCAGGGCGGCAGCCGGTTCTGACGAAGCCGGATCCCACCGGGGGGATCGTCATCCGAATACCGGTCTCGGCCGGTACCGCGGCTTCCCGGCGCGACGGCGGCCATGCTAGGGCGTGCCGCATCCCAACGGGACGGACCGGCACCCTGCGCATGCATCCTTTCGTGAGACCCGACGGCGGGACGTCGTCGTGAGCGGCCCGGACCTGCGCCGCGCGGCCGCCGCCCGCGCCCTCGATCTCGTCGAGCCCGGAATGCGGCTCGGCCTCGGCACCGGATCGACGGCGGCGGCCTTCGTCGCGTTGCTCGGCGCAGGGGTTCGCGACGGCCTCGACGTCGTCGGCGTCCCGACCTCCGAGGCGACCCACGCGGCGGCGACGCGGGAAGGCATCCGCCTCGCGACGCTGGAGGAACTGCCCGAGCTCGACCTGACGATCGACGGGGCCGACGAGGTCGATGCCGATCTCCGGCTGATCAAGGGCGGGGGCGCGGCGCTGCTGCGCGAGAAGATCGTCGCCTGCGCCAGCCGCCGCATGGTGGTGATCGCCGATGCCGCCAAGCGCGTCGGGACGCTCGGCGCCTTCCCGCTGCCGATCGAGGTCAACGTCTTCGGCCTCACGGCGACCCGGCGCGCCGTCGAGGCGGCGATCGCG
>NZ_VRUV01001034.1:0-685 GCF_008039455.1 Methylobacterium sp. WL116 | reverse complement strand
GCACCAAAAAGCGGGCCGCAAAACAAGGTGTGACGCGATCGGCCCCGGCCCCGCGACCACACGATCCTCGGGTCTCGAAGCTTTTGGAGATATCTATGACGCTCTTGAAGAGCACCCTGCTTGCTTCGGCCGCCGGCTTCGCCGCCGTCGCCGGCGCCCAGGCTGCCGATTTGCCGGTCAAGAAGGCCGCCCCCATCGAGTACGTCCGCGTCTGCTCCGCCTACGGCGCCGGCTTCTTCTACATTCCCGGCACCGACACCTGCCTCCGCCTTTCGGGTCGCGCCCGCTTCGACGCTGCCTACCAGCCGTCGTACTCGCGCCAGAACGGTTCGAACAACGGTGACACCACCGGCTACCGCACCCGCCTGCGCATCAACCTCGACGCCCGCACCCAGACTGCCTACGGCACCCTTCGCGCGTTCGTGCGCCTGGAAGCCGGCAGCGGCTCCGGCTATTCCGGTCTCGGCACCTCGGGCACGAACCAGCGCATCGGCAACGCCTACCCGGCTCTCGGTGTCGATCAGTTCGGCCGGCTGCAGCAGTACGTGAACGCCGACAAGGCCTTCATCCAGTTCGCGGGCTTCACCGCCGGTCGCGCCTCGTCGTTCTTCGACTTCTACGCTCACGACTTCGAGCTGGCCGGCGCCACCGCCGGCTCCGACGTGTCCTCGACCAACCTGATCGC
>NZ_VRUV01001033.1:0-686 GCF_008039455.1 Methylobacterium sp. WL116 | reverse complement strand
CGCCATCGTCGCCGCGGTGGCGGCCGAGGAGCCGCGCACCGAGCTGGCCTTCCAGGCCCGCTGGGCCGAGGAGGACCGCTACGTCGTCCGCTCGGAATGGCTGCGGCTGCCCGACACGGTCGCCGTCGCGATTCTCGGCGCCGGCGAGGGCCGATCGACCCTGGCCCTGTACGCCCGCCCGCAATTCGGGTTGCTCGATGCCGGCGGCAACCGGGCCCGCCTGGAGCGCTGGCTCGACCGGATCGAGGGTTTGGCGCGGGCCGAGGCCGCGCGGTGACGCGGGCGTCTCAGCGCGCGGCGAGCAGCGGCCCGAACACGTCGATCACCCCGTTGATGGTGATCTGGGTGCCGACGCAGAGTAGCAGGAACGCGAACAGCCGGCCGAGCACCCGCGCCCCGATCGGCCCGAGCAGGCTCACCACCCGGTCGGCGGAGGCGTAGATCAGCGCCACCGTGGCGGCGACGCCGAGCGCGGCCAGCGACACGCCGACGTAGAAGCCGAGCCGGTCGGCCATCACGGCCGGACGGTTCGAGCCGAGGGTGATCGCCACCGCGATGGTGCCCGGGCCGGTGGTGAAGGGCAGGGTCAGCGGGAAGAACGCGATCTCGGACAGGGGATCGACCGATCTCTGCCCATCCGCCGGCGGCTGGGCGGGAGCGGCGGCCGCCGCCGCTCGGGGCGCGGT
>NZ_VRUV01001032.1:0-687 GCF_008039455.1 Methylobacterium sp. WL116 | reverse complement strand
GCCGCCGCCTGGGCGCGGATCGAGCCGACCCACGTCCACATCGCCACCGAGGGCACGATCGGCCACGCGGTGCGGCGGCTCTGCCGCGCGAAGGGCCGCCCCTTCACCACGAGCTACCACACGCGGTTTCCCGAATATCTCGCCGCCCGGGCGCCGATCCCCGAGGCGTGGAGCTACGCCAGGCTGCGGCGCTTTCACCGGGCGGCCAGCGGCACCATGGTCAGCACCGCCTCGCTCGAGCGCGAGCTCGCCGGCCGCGGCTTCCGCAACCTGATGCGCTGGACGCGGGGCGTCGACACCGACCTGTTCCGCCCGGCCGATCCTTCCGCGGAGGTTCCCCCTGCGCTCGCGGGGCTGCCGCGCCCGATCTTTCTCTTCGTCGGCCGCGTCGCGGTCGAGAAGAACGTCGCCGCCTTCCTCAGTCTCGACCTGCCGGGCAGCAAGGTGGTGATCGGCGTCGAGCACCCCGGCCCCGGTCCCGGCGACCACGTCGAGGGGGCCGGTGACCGGGTAGGCCGCCACGGGCAGGCCGCAGGCCATCGCCTCGAGCAGCACGATGCCGAAGGTGTCGGTGAGGCTCGGGAACACGAACACGTCGCTCGCCGCGTAGAGCGCGGACAGCTCCGCGCCGGTGCGGGTGCCGAGGAAGCGGGCCTGCGGGTGGGCGGCCTACCCGGTCACCGGCCC
>NZ_VRUV01001031.1:0-687 GCF_008039455.1 Methylobacterium sp. WL116 | reverse complement strand
GCAGCGCTCGGGCCGACCCTCCCGGCGATCGAGGCGCGCTACGGCGTTCCGGCCTCGGTGCTCCTCGCGATCTGGGGCATCGAGTCGGATTTCGGCGCGAGCGGCGGTTCGGTGCCGACGATCCGCGCGCTGGCGACGCTCGCCGCCGCCCGGCACCGCGGCACGCTGTTTCGCGACGAGTTGCTCGCCGCCCTCGCGATTCAGCAGCGCGGCGACGTCGCGCCGGACCGGATGCTCGGCAGCTGGGCCGGCGCGATGGGACAGGTGCAGTTCCTGCCCTCGACGTTCCTGACGCACGCGGTCGACTTCGACGGGGACGGCCGCAGCGACATCTGGGTGAGCGACGCCGATTCCCTCGCCTCGATCGCCGCCTACCTCAAAGACCTCGGCTGGAATCCCGCGATCGCGTGGGGCTACGCCGTCCGCCTGCCCGAGGGCTTCGACCTGACACGCTACGCCGCGGACCTGCCTGAATTCTCGCGCCGCGGCGTCAGCCGGATCGATGGCGGCCCATTGCCGGACAAGGGCGGAGCGTCCGTGTTCCTGCCCGGCGGCGCCGGCGGGCCGGCCTTCCTGATCACCGACAACTTCGAGGTGATCCGCGGCTACAACACCTCGGATTCCTACGCGCTGGCGGTCGGCCATCTCGCCGACCGCCTGGCCGGCGGGCCGCCCCTCGTCGCACCC
>NZ_VRUV01001030.1:0-688 GCF_008039455.1 Methylobacterium sp. WL116 | reverse complement strand
GCGGCGCGGCGCGCGCGCGGATCGTGCGGCAGGACCGCTTCCCCCACCACCTCACCCACGCCGCCTACGCCCTGTGGGGCAGCCCGTTCTCGGACGCGACCGCGGTGATCGTCGACGGCATGGGCGAGACCGGCGCGGCCGCGCTCTACCGGATGGAGGCGGGCCGCATCGCCGAGGTGCGGCGCCACCGCGGCCGCGGCTCGGTCGGCTTCCTCTACGGGCTCGTCACGGACCTCGCCGGCTTCGACCAGCTCAAGGGCGAGGAATGGAAGATCATGGGGCTCGCGCCCTACGGCCGCTCCGATCCCGCGCTCGTCGCGCAGCTGCGCCGCCTGTACACGGCGGAGGGCGGCCGCCTGAAGTTCACCGACGACGCCACCGTGCGCGACGTGGTCGCGACGATCCTGAGCCGCCGCCCGGCCGATCTCGGCGAGGCCGGCTGGGCCGATCTCGCCAGGAGCGGCCAGGAGGTGTTTTCGGAGTTGATGGACATCCTCGTCGCCGAGGCCTGGGCGCTCAGCCCGCACGAGAACCTGGTGATCGCCGGCGGCTGCGGCCTCAACTCGTCCTACAACGGGCGGGTGCTCGAGCGCTCGAGCTTTTCCCGCCTGCACGTGCCGTCCGCGCCGGGCGACGACGGCAACGCCGTCGGCGCGGCCTGGCTCGCCTACGCCGCCGACAACCCGGG
>NZ_VRUV01000102.1:0-11652 GCF_008039455.1 Methylobacterium sp. WL116 | reverse complement strand
GAGCGGCGGATCGAGGTCGAGGCGCGGCGGGCTCAGGCGCCCGCCCTGCTCCTGCAGCGGGTCGCCGTCGCCGACATCGGGCAGGCGCGGCTCGGTCCGGGTCTCGGCCTCGGGCGTCAGGACCTCGAGGTTCAGCGCCTGCTCGATCGCAGAGAGCGCCGCCTCGGCCGGGTCCTTCAGCTTCTTTTCGGTGGCCATGCAACGCCTCGTTACGCGATCTCGCGACCGCCGGCGAGAGCCGGTGGCGGAGACACAACTACCCGTTTACCAAGTCAATTTAGACCCCGCCGGTCCCCCCGGATACCCGATCGGGGACCCCGCTTCGGAATTCCTTAACGGAATGGTTACCAAGGCGGAGCGGACCTGGCGGACAGGCCGCCAACCCATGATGCAGCAAGGATGATCCGGTGGCGACCGCTTTGCGGCGCGCCCTGTGGACAGCCGGGATGCAGATCCGAGGAAGCCCGACCGTGGACGCCATCGACCGTGCGCATCTCGACGCGCAGACGTTCGGAGACGCGGATCTGGCCGCCGAGCTCCTCGGCCTGTTCGCGGAGCAGTGCCTGCGGATCCTGCCGCGCCTGTCCGATGCGGCGCTGCCGGGGCAGGACCGTGCCGATCTCGCCCACACCCTGAAGGGCTCCGCCGCCTCGGTCGGCGCCGGGCGCGTGCGCGATCTCGCCGCCGCCGCCGAGTCGGCGCTGCGCGGGGGCGGCGACGGCGCAGACGCGGTGGCCGCTCTCGGACCGGCGGTCGCGGCCGTGCTCGCGGAGATCGCCGGCTGATCCTGAGCGGTCGACATCTGCGGCATAAGCGGTTCGGGTTGCAGGGGAGGGGAACACGCCGCGGCTTGCCGCGTAGCTTGCAGCGACAAACCCATTCCTCAGGTGTCCGCCGACGCGTCACAACGTTCGCGTGCTTGCAATCCGCGTCATGCCCCGCCAAGCAGGCCCGGCGCTCGCCGGACATTTGCCCGCCCGATCCACGAGCCCGGAGTTACGGATGCCCAAGATCACCTACGTCGATCATGCCGGAACGGCGAGGACCGTCGAGGGCAGCGTCGGCGCCACCGTCATGGAGACGGCGTTGCGCAACAACGTGCCGGGGATCGACGCGGAATGCGGCGGCGCCTGCGCCTGCGCCACCTGCCACGTCTACGTGGCCGACGATTGGGCCGAGGCGGTCGGGCCGGCCGAAGACATGGAGCAGGACATGCTCGATTTCGCTTCCGACGTGAAGGCGACGTCCCGGCTCTCGTGCCAGATCCGCATCAAGCCCGAGTTCGACGGGCTCACGGTGACGACGCCGGCCCGCCAGGGCTGAGCGATCGGGTTCAACGCAGCAGCGCCCGCATCGCCCCGTCGAGGCCTTCCAGCGTCAGCGGGAACATGCGGTCGGAGAACAGCCGCCGCATCATCGCGATCGATTGCGTGTAGCCCCATTGCGGCGCCGGCACCGGGTTGAGCCACACCGCCTTCGGGAAGTGCGTGAGCACCCGTTGCACCCAGGCCGCGCCGGGCTCCTCGTTCCAGTGCTCCACCGATCCGCCGGGCGCCGCGATCTCGTAGGGGCTCATCGAGGCGTCGCCAACGAACACCACCCGGTAGTCCGACGGATAGGTGCGGATCACGTCGACGAGCGGCGTCGCCGCGTCGTGGCGGCGGCGGTTCTCGGTCCACACCGCCTCGTAGGGGCAGTTGTGGAAGTAGAAGTGCGCGAAGTGCTTGAACTCCGAGCGCGCGGCCGAGAACAGCTCCTCGACCTGCTCGACGTGCCAATCCATCGAGCCCCCGACGTCGAGAAACAGCAGCACCTTCACCGCGTTGCGCCGCTCCGGCCGCAGGCGCACGTCGATGTAGCCCTGGCGGGCGCTCTCGCGGATCGTGCCGTCGAGGTCGAGCTCGTCGGCCGCCCCGGTGCGGGCGAAGCGGCGCAGCCGCCGCAGGGCCAGCCGCATCGTGCGGGTCCCGAGCTCGACGGTGTCGTCGAGATCCTTGAACTCGCGCTTGTCCCAGACCTTCACCGCGCGGAAGTTGCGGTTGCCGTCCTGGCCGATGCGGATGCCCTCCGGGTTGTAGCCGTAGGCGCCGAAGGGCGAGGTGCCGCCGGTGCCGATCCACTTGGAGCCGCCCTGGTGGCGCTCCTTCTGCTCGGCGAGCCGCTGCTTCAGGGTCTCGAACAGCTTGTCCCAGCCGAGCCCCTTCATCTCCGCCTTCTCGGCATCGGTGAGGTACTTTTCGGCGAGCTTGCGCAGCCATTCCTCCGGAATCGCGGTGGGCGCCACAGCCTCGCCGACGGTTTCCAGGCCCTTGAAGACCGACCCGAACACCCGGTCGAACCGGTCGAGATGGCCCTCGTCCTTCACCAAGGCCGTACGGGCGAGAAAGTAGAACTCCTCGACCCGCTTCTCGGCGAGGTCGCGCTCGAGCGCGCCCAGCAGGACCAGGTACTCGCGCAGGGAGACGGGGACGCGCGCCTCGCGCAGCGCTGTGAAGAACTGAAGCAGCATCGCTCGATAACGCGCCGCGGCGGGCATCGGGTCAAGCGCCGGTCGCGATCACCTGAAGGGCGGTGCGGCGGGACGATGGGCTCCGGCAGGCCAGGATTCCTGGGTACAAGTCCTCATTCCTGTTGATATCCCGTCGAGTCGGGCTCGCACGGTCACGCAAACAGTCATCGGAATCGATCATCTCGGATGCATCGAGTCCAGCCGGGCGTGGCGAGAGTCAACATGCCCGGAATCAGGAGGTCTGCGATGGCAGTCATCCTACGCAACATGTCCGAATTCAAGCGGTTTCTCGGGAAGCCGGGCGCGATGATTCAGGTCGTTCGCAACACCTTCATGGATCGCCAGCCCGAGGCGGCCCGCGCGGCCTACCGCGACAAGGGCATGTACCTGCCGCGCACGGTCCAGGCGATCTCGCGCAAGGCGGCGGTGTTCGCTCTGAAGGGGCATCCGGGAACGGTCTGGCTGTACTGGGACAAGGGCGCCCGCGGCTGGCGCTTCAACGGCGACACCGTGACGGTGCCGCTCTCGATGGGGCTCGGACCGCCCGACGAGATCGTCTACCGCTGCAGCTTCGCAGAGGGGCTCGAGCCGGCCCGCGCGGTCCGGGCGGCCAAGCCGGAGGCGCGCGACTGGCACGGCGAGGCGATGCCGAACCTGATCTGACCGCAGGCGCGCAGCGTCCGCGCCCGGCTCAGGCGCGCCGCACCACCGGAGCGGGCTCGTCCTTGGGAGGCGCCTCGCGCGGCGCCTCGTGCGCCTTGCCGACGGTGCGTCGCGCCCGGAAGACCGGGCGCGTATCGGTCTCCTTGCGCTTGAGCATCGCGCGGTACTCGTCGCGGCGTTCGTGGATCGAGGCGATGACGAGGCCCATCGGCACGCCGACATCCACCAGCACAGCCTCCGACAGCTGAAGCGAGGCCTCGATCGTCTCCGGCACCGCGTCGTCGACGCCGAGCTCGTAGAGCGCGGTCGCGTGCTTGGCGTCGCGGGCGCGCGCGACGATGGTCAGGTCCGCCCGCTCGGCGCGGGCGGCCATCACCACCGCCTCGACCGCGTGCGGGTTGTCGAGAGTCACCACCAGCGCCCGCGCGGTGGCGATGTCGCAGCGGCGCAGCAGCTCGGTGTTCGAGGAATCGCCGAAATAGACCGGCTTGCCGAGCCGGCGCTGCTCGGCGACGCGGGCGGCGTCCGCGTCGAGGGCGAGGTAGGGGATCTTGTGGCGGGCCAGCATCTCGCCGACCTGCCGACCGACCCGGCCGTAGCCGGCGACGATGACCCGGTCCTGCTGCTTGTCCGGCGGCGGGTCGGCCCGCACCCGCCCGGCTTGGTTCTTCGAGGCGCGCTTCCCGATCCGCCGGCCGAGCGCCGCGAGGCCCGGGATCATGATCATTGTCACGGTGGTGACGATCAGCGCCGCGCCCCCGACCGGCTCCGGCACCAGTCCGCCGGCCATTGCCCCGCCGATCAGCACGAAGGCGAACTCGCCGCCCGGCCCGAGCAGCATCGCGGTCTCCAGGGCGACGGCGCGGGAGAGCTTGAGCGCGGGCGCCGCCATCACCACGACCGCCGCCTTGATGAACAGCAGCGCGAAGGCGAGCCCGAGGATCGCGCCGGGCGCCGCCAGCAGCTGCGCGGGATCGAGGTTCATCCCCACGGAGACGAAGAACACCCCGAGCAGGAGCCCCTTGAACGGATCGATCGTGGCCTCGATCGCCCGGCGGTACTCGGTCTCGGCGAGCAGCAGCCCGGCGACGAAGGCGCCCAGCGTCATCGACAGCCCCGAGGCGGCCGCCGTCAGCGCGGTCGCGACGATGACGAGCAGGCAGGCCGCCATGAACAGCTCGGCCGACTTGGTGCGCGCCACGAGGTGGAACAGCGGCCGAAGCGCGAGGCGGCCGGCGACCACGATCAGCACCAGGGCGATCGCCGCCTGGGCGAGAGCCAGAGCCAGCGCGCCGCCCATGTCGGCGCCGTCGCTGCGGCCCGACACCGCGATCGCGAACAGGACCGGCGCCACGGCAAGGTCCTGGAACAGCAGCACCGCGAAGCTCGCGCGCCCGGCCGGCGTGTTCAGGCGGCGCTGCTCAGCCAGCACCGGCAGCACCACGGCGGTGGAGGACAGCGCCAGCGCGATGCCGACGATCACCGCGCCCGCCAGCGGGACCTTCAGCCCGAACAGGATCGACCCGATCACCAGGGCCGAGCAGATCACCTGGATCGAGCCAAGGCCGAAGACCAGGCGCCGCAGCGTGCGCAGCCGCTCCCAGGACAGCTCGACGCCGATCATGAACATCAGGAAGATCACGCCGAACTCGGCGAGATGCGCGATCTCGGTGCGGTTGCCGATCGTGAACAGCGAAACCCAGTGGAACTGGTCGGCGAAACGGCCGAGCCCGAACGGCCCGAGGAGCGCGCCGGCCCCGATGAAGCCCAGCACCGGGCTGATGCGCAGCCGATGGAACAGCGGCACCACCACGCCCGCGGTGACGAGGAACAGGATCGCTTCCTTGTAGGAGCCGGCATGGACGTCGGGCATCGGCGGTCGGTTCGAACCTCGTGGTCGGGTGGCGCTGCTTTGGGTCGCCGCGATCATGCGAGGTGGGCGCCGCGCGAGCAACCTCGAAACGCCGCCGCGGCGCGATTGGACGGCCGCCCCGCCCGAATTCGCGACTTCGAAGTGAGGCATTTGCGCCACCCCGGATGCGGTTCCGGTGGATGGCCGCCATGCGGCCCAAATTCGGCACAATGCCCGCTTAGCGAAAACGATTAACGAACGGTTACGCTCAACCGCGCGTCGCATACGATCCGAGCTTAGAGAGCCCCATGCGAAAGATGCCCCCGAGCCGGGAGGTCCAGCGCGAGCGCCGTGCCTGGGCCATCGAGTCCGACAGGTGGACGCACGAGCGCCATGTCGAGAAGGGCTATCGCATCAAGTGGGGCTACGTCGCGATCGCCTACCTCGTCGAGTTCATGGTCATCGGCGCCTCGCTCTGGGGCGCCTGGCTGTTCGCGGCGGTCTACAGCGACGGCGACAACCACGCCTTCTACTTCATGCTGCTGGCGCCGCTGGTCTACGCCGCGGTCGAGCTGTGCCGCGTGCCGCTGGGCATCCTGGCGCGGACGCAGCGCTCGTACTTCATTCGCGCGCTCGCGGTCGTCGGCATCATCTTCGCCGCCGGCGTGACAACGAAGTCGGTCTCGCAGCTCGGCGAGATGATGTTCCATCCCCGCCTGATGGAGGCCTCCAAGACCAAGACCGCGCTCAAGGACGCGCAGGCCGACCGGAGCACCATCGACAACCGCATCGCCTCGGCCGACGCCCGGGTCGCGCAGTACACGACCGAGCTCGACCAGATCGAGAAGCGCGCCGCCGACAACGCGGCGCAGCTCTCGGCGCTGCCGGCGCAGCGCTGCGAGAAGGTGTTCGGCACCAACAGCCGCGGCGTACGCTACCAGAACCTGAAATGCGTCACCGACCCGCGCACCGCCACGCTCTCGTCGAGCGTCGCCAAGGCCTCGGCCGATCGCGGCGTGCTGACCAAAGACCTGGAAGAGGCGCGCAAGGCCCGTGCGCAGCTCGACCGCGGCGCCGCCGAGCGCAAGGTCGCAGACGCCGAGCAGGCCTACCGCAACGCCGTGAACCGCTCGCAGCTGCACTCCTTCACGGCGATGGTCTACGGCGTCGATCCGATCGACGTGTCCGAGCAGCAGGTGCACGCCTTCCTGCGCATCTTCGTGTTCCTACCGGCCCTCTGCGCCGCCTTCGCCTCGACGATCCTCGCGCTCTGCGCTGTCTCGGTGCGCAAGACCTTCATGGACGAGGACGACCTCGGCGCCGCCGTGAACCCGGAGGCGACGCCCTACATGCTGGAATCGATCACCGAAGCGCTGAAGCAGAACCTCGAGCCGGTGCTGCCGCGGCAGAACCGGGAGGCGGCGACGGGCGCGGTGATCCCCATCAACCGCCCGGCCACGGGGATCGCCCCGGGGATCGCGGCCGCGAACCAGCCGAACCTTCCGGCCGCCAGCGCGGGAGCGGGCGCATGAGCTACGTCGCACAGGGGTCGCCGGAGAACATCGCGCTCGCGCAGCAGGTCAACGGCCGGCTGCGGGCGGAATCCCGCATCGTCTTCGCCCGCGCCTTCCTGTTCCGGGCGGCCGGCGCGGGGATCTTCACCGCGCTGGCCGGCATCGGCATCGGCGCGGCGGCCTACGGCTGGGCCACGATGAACCAGTTCGACACCGCCGCCGAGAAGATCGCCGCCGCGATGCAGGCGGCGCTCTCCGACGTCACGCTCAAGACCAAGGGCGAGGTGACGCTGACCGACAACGTGCTGAAGCTCGAAGGCGGCCTGCCGAAGGCCGCCGGCGCCCCGACGCCGACGAAGGCGCAGCTCGGGGCCGACGCGGCGCCGGCTTCGAAGGCGATCGTCAACACAACCTTCACCGTGTTCAAGCAGGTGCCCTATCTCGACGGGCAGATCGTGACCGGCTGGAACTTCAAGGACAGCGCCGACCAGCCCTACCAGCAGTACTGCTACTTCTCCCGGCGGTCCAACGAGTCGAAGGGCCAGGTGGAGATCAAGATCGATCTCGCGATGGACGGTAAAACTCTACCGCAACCACAAAAATCGGACGTGAATCTTGCGATCCTCGCCTCGAACTGCGTCTGGCACGACGGCAAGTCGCTGTAACGCAGGACGACACGACGCCATCGCACGAAAAAACGGGTCCGAGGAAACGCTTCCCTAACCGCTCGCGCGCCAGGATGCGTCTGCACGAACGTGCGTGCAGACGTGATCCGAGTACCGCCGATGGACGACCTTCTGCGCGAGTTTCTGACTGAGAGCGGCGAGCATCTCGACACCGTCGACACGGAACTCGTCCGGTTCGAGCAGGATCCGAACAACGAGACGATCCTCCGGAATATCTTCCGCCTCGTGCACACCATCAAGGGAACCTGCGGCTTCCTCGGCCTGCCGCGGCTGGAAGCGCTGGCGCATGCCGCCGAGACCCTGATGGGTCGCTTCCGCGACGGTCTCGCGGTGACCAGCCCGGCCGTCAGCCTGATCCTCGCGACTCTCGATCGCCTGAAGCTCATCCTCGCCGACCTCGAAGCCACCGGGACCGAGCCCGCGGGCAGCGACGCCGACCTGATCGAGGCACTGGAGCGCATGTCGCTCGGCACGCCCGAGGCCGCCGCAGCTCCCGAGCCCAAGATCGCCGAGCCCAAGCTCCCGGAGCCCAAGACTCCGGAGCCGAAGCTGCCCGAGATCGTCGTGCGCGAGAGCAAGCCCGGCGAGGTCTCGCTCGAGGACCTCGAAGCCGCGTTCCTCGCGGCCCCCGGCCCCGACGATGCCCCTTCCGCCTGGATGCCCGAGCCGGCGCCGATCGCTCGGGCGCCGGTCGCCCCGGCTCCGATCGCACAGGCATTGGCGGCCCCCTTGCAGGAAGCTCCGGCCCCGCTCGCGAAGGCCCCGGTGTCGGGCGATGCGCCGGCCGAGGCCCCCGAGGGCGGCCTGGCCAAGATGCAGACCATCCGGGTGAACGTCGACACCCTCGAGCACCTCATGACGATGGTGTCCGAGCTGGTGCTGACCCGCAACCAGCTCCTCGAGATCGCGCGCAAGCACGAGGATTCGAGCTACAAAGTTCCGCTGCAACGGCTCTCCCACGTCACGGCCGAGCTGCAGGAAGGCGTCATGAAGACGCGCATGCAGCCGATCGGCAACGCCTGGCAGAAGCTGCCGCGGGTGGTGCGCGACCTGTCGAGCGAGCTCGGCAAGCAGATCGACCTGGTGATGCTCGGCGCCGAGACCGAGCTCGACCGGCAGGTCCTCGAGGTCATCAAGGACCCGCTGACCCACATGGTCCGGAACTCGGCCGACCATGGCCTCGAATCGACCATGCAGCGGATCTCGGCCGGCAAGCCGGCCCGCGGCTCGATCCGCCTCTCGGCCTACCACGAGGGCGGGACCATCACGATCGAGATCGCCGACGACGGCAAGGGCCTCGATCTCGTCGCGATCCGCAAGAAGGCCGTGGAGCGCGGGATCGCGACCCAGGCCGACGTCGAGCGCATGACCGACGCGCAGGTCGCCAAGTTCATCTTCGACGCCGGGTTCTCCACCGCGGCCGCCGTCACCTCCGTCTCCGGCCGCGGCGTCGGCATGGACGTGGTGAAGACCAACATCGAGACCATCGGCGGCGTGATCGACATCGCCACGCAGAAGGGCGTCGGCACCACCTTCACCATCAAGATCCCGCTGACGCTGGCGATCGTCGCCGCCCTCATCGTCCGGGCCGGCGAGAGCCGCTTCGCGGTGCCGCAGCTCGCGGTGCTCGAGCTGGTGCGGGTCGACGCCACCGCGCCGCAGCGGATCGAGCGCATCAACGATGCGCCGGTGCTGCGCCTGCGCGAGCGGCTGCTGCCGATCGTGACCCTCAAGGGCCTTCTCGGCCAGGACGACACCGGGACCGAGACCGGCTTCGTGGTGGTGGCCCAGGTCGGGCGCCAGCGCTTCGGCATCCTCGTCGACGAGGTCTTCCACACGGAGGAGATCGTCGTGAAGCCGATGTCCTCGAAGCTGCGCCACATCCCGCTGTTCGCCGGCAACACCATCCTCGGCGACGGCGCCGTGGTGCTGATCGTCGACCCGAACGGCATCGCGCGGCAGGTCAGCCAGGGCGCGCAGGGCGGCGGCCCGATCGAGGCCGAGGCCGAGGCGGCCGAGCTCGGCGACCCGAAGACCACGCTCCTCGTGTTCAAGGGCGGCGCCGGCAGCTTCAAGGCGGTTCCGCTGTCGCTCGTCACGCGGCTGGAGGAGATCGACGCCGGCAAGGTCGAGTGGCTCGGCGGGCGTCCGCTGATCCAGTATCGCGGCCGGCTGATGCCGCTGGTCCCGGCCGACGAGGCCATCGCGATCCGCACCGAGGGGACGCAGGCGCTGGTGGTGTTCTCCGACGGCGACCGGGCGATGGGCCTCGTGGTCGACGAGATCGTCGACATCGTCGAGGAGCGCCTCGACATCGAGATCGCGGCCGAGCGTTCGGACCTGATCGGGTCGGCGGTGCTGCGCGGCCGCGCCACCGACATCATCAACATCGCCCACTTCCTGCCGCTGGCCTACGACGACTGGGCGCGCGGCGCGAAGGCGGCCTCGGCGAAGACCGCCACGCTGCTGCTCGTGGACGATTCGGCCTTCTTCCGCGACATGCTGAGCCCGGTGCTGAAAGCCGCCGGCTACCGCGTCGTCACGGCGCCCGGTGCCGAGGAGGCGCTCGCCATCCTCCAGGCGGATGCGCGGATCAGCGTCGTGGTGACCGACCTGGAGATGCCGGGCCGCAGCGGCTTCGATCTCGTCGGCGCGATGCGGGCGGGCGACCCGCGGGTCGCCGGTCTGCCCGTGATCGGCCTCACCGGCACCATCGGGGCCGATGCGGTCGAGCGGGCCCGCACCCTCGCGATCAGCGACCTCGTGGCGAAGTTCGACCGCAGCGGCCTCGTCGCGGCGCTCGCCGAGCTCGATGCCGCGCCGAACGCGGCGCTCCGCGCCCACGCCGCCTGAGACCGGCCCGTCCCGACTGTGCCGCGCCGATCCCGGCGCGAACCGACCATCCTGGTTTGACGGCGCCGCGACGCCGGGGAGACACCACCATGCAGGCTGCCAACAGCAACGCCACGGAGGCGGGAACGACCCAGGACTTCGTGACCGTCTTCGTCGGCGACACGATGTTCGGGCTCGCCATCGACCGGGTGCACGACGTGTTCATCCCGGCCGGCGTCACGCCGGTGCCGTTGAGCCCGCCCGAGATCGTGGGCCTGCTGAACCTGCGCGGACGCGTCGTCACCGCGATCTGCCTGCGCCGCCGGCTCGGCCTTCCGGCGGCCGAAGGTGCGGCTCGCATGGCGATCGGCCTGGAGCAGGGCGGCGAGACCTTCGCCCTCGTGGTCGACGGCGTCGGCGAGGTGCTGAAGCTCGGTGTCGAGACGCACGAGCCGGTGCCGATCAACCTGGATGCCCGCTGGCGCGACCTCGCCCTCGGCGTCCATCGCCTCGACGGCCGGCTGCTCGTCATCCTCGACGTCAACGCGCTGCTGGTCTTCGCGTCCGAACGCGCCGGCGCGACCGCAGCGTGACGTCGCCGACAGCAAAGAGCCGAGAGGGCAAGACGCCGTGACCATCGCTTCAGCCGAAACCCGCACCTGCCTCGTGGTCGACGATTCCGCCGTGATCCGGAAGGTGGCGCGGCGGATCATCGAGACGCTCGGCTTCGACGTCTCGGAAGCCGAGGACGGCAGCGACGCCCTGCTGCGCTGCGCCGAGGCGATGCCCCAGGTCATCCTGCTCGACTGGAACATGCCGAACATGGACGGCTACGCCTTCCTCCAGGCCCTGCGCCAGCGGCCCGACGGCAACGGCCCGAAGATCCTGTTCTGCACGACCGAGAATGACGTCGGCGCCATCGCCCGGGCCCTCCGGGCGGGCGCGGACGAGTACATCATGAAGCCGTTCGACCGCGACATCCTGACGGCCAAGCTCGAGCAGGTCGGCGTCGTCCAGGCCGCGGCCTGACGCAGGCCCGATCCGGCTGCCCGCGTCGGCTCGGTCGAGCTGGCTGGACCGCGACGTCGAACGACCCCCACTCCCCCATCGTCATTGGGATGCCGAACCCATGCTGGCCGCCAACCCGAGCCTCGCGCCCAAGCCGTGGGCGACCGCGTCCGTGCCGATCAAGGTGCTGATCGCCGACGACTCGGCTGTGGTGCGCGGGCTCGTCGCGCGCTGGATCGGCGAGGCCGGCTTCACCGTCGTCGGCACCGCCTCGAACGGCCGAATCGCCGTGGAGATGATGACGCGGCACGATCCGGACGTGGTGCTGCTCGACATCGACATGCCCGAGCTCGACGGCACCGAGGCGCTGCCGCGCATGCTCGCGGCCAGCCCGACCGTGCAGGTCGTGATGATGTCGACGCTGACGACGCGCAACGCCGACATCTCGCTCAAGTGCCTCGCCCTCGGCGCGGTCGACTATCTCGCCAAGCCCGAGAGCAACCGCGGCGTCACCACCTCCGACGCCTTCCGCGCCGACCTCGTGGAGCGGGTGCGGCTGTTCGGCGCCGCCCGCGCCCGCTCCACGAG
>NZ_VRUV01001029.1:0-691 GCF_008039455.1 Methylobacterium sp. WL116 | reverse complement strand
CCGCCACGTGGGCGACGCTCGCCACGTGGTTGTGCCCGTGCAGGACGAGGTCGGCGCCGACGCGGCCGAGCATCGCGCTGAAGGCCGCGGCATCGCGCAGGTCGCGGCCCGGGCTCGCGCCGCCGGGATGGGGCGGGTGGTGGATCATCACGACGCGCGCCGGCCGCGACGGGTCGGTCGCCAGCGTGCGCAGGAGCGATTCGGCCGCCGCGATCTGGCGCGGCCCGAGCCGGCCGGTGGCGACGAACGGCACCGTCGGGATCGCGCTCGACAGGCCGACCAGAGCCAGCGGCCCGCGCCGGCGCAGATAGGGAAACGTGCCGCTGCCGCCGGCGTCGTCGGCGGTCCAGGCACCGCAGGCCGCGAGCAGGCCCTCGAGGGAGCCGCGCACGTAGGCGTCGTGGTTTCCCGGCACGAAGCTGACCGCCTCGGGCGTGCCGAGCGCCTCCAGGAAGATGCGCGCGGTGTCCCACTCGCTCGGCAGGCCGATGTTGCACAGGTCGCCGGTGCAGGCGACGTGGTCGGGCGCCTGCAGCCTCAGATCGGCGACGAGCGCGCCGAGCACCTCCATGTCGTGGCTGCGCGAGCGCCCGCGGCGCCAGTTGGCGTAGCCCGTCGCGCGCTTGCCGAAGAGCTGGCGCAGGCGCGGGCCGCTGGCTCTGGTCGGCCTGTCGAGCGCGATCCCGACGGT
>NZ_VRUV01001028.1:0-697 GCF_008039455.1 Methylobacterium sp. WL116 | reverse complement strand
GCGCGCGCCTGATGGCGCACGACCTCGCCGACGTCGGCATCAACGTCGACTGCGCGCCCGTCCTCGACGTGCCCGAGCCCGGCGCCCACGACATCATCGGCGACCGCGCCTACGCCACGACGCCGCAGCAGGTGGCCGAGATCGGCCGGGCGGTGGCCGAGGGCCTGATGGCCGGCGGGGTGCTGCCGGTGATGAAGCACATCCCCGGGCACGGCCGCGCCGCCTGCGACAGCCACCACGGCCTGCCGGTGGTCGAGGCGAGCCTCGAATCCCTCGCGGCCCAGGATTTCCGGCCCTTCCGCGCCCTCGCCGACCTGCCGATGGCAATGAGCGCCCACGTGGTATTCACGCAGATCGATCCCGACCGGCCGGCGACCCAGTCGGCGCCCGTGATCGCCGACGTGATCCGCGGCGCGATCGGCTTCGACGGCCTGCTGATGACCGACGACCTGTCGATGCATGCCCTGACCGGGCCGTTCCGCACCCGGGCCGAGGCGGCCTTCGCCGCCGGCATCGACGTGGCGCTCCACTGCAACGGCGACGCGGACGAGATGCGCGCCGTCGCGGAGGGCACGCCGTCGCTGGCCGGTCGGGATCGATCTGCGTGAATACCACGTGGGCGCTCATTGCCATCGGCAGGTCGGCGAGGGCGCGGAAGGGCCGGAAATCCTGGGCCGCGAGGGATTCGAGGCTCGCC
>NZ_VRUV01001027.1:0-698 GCF_008039455.1 Methylobacterium sp. WL116 | reverse complement strand
CCGCCCAGGCCCCGCCCAGGAAAACGAACCGTTCATGCCGCAAGCCGTCGCCGGCCCCGAGATCGAGCGCCTGATCCAGCTGCTCGCGCGGATGCCGGGCCTAGGGCCCCGCTCCGCCCGGCGGGCGGCCCTGCAGCTCATCAAGAAGCGGGACACGCTGCTCGCGCCGCTGGCCGACGCAATGCGGGTCGCGGTCGAGCGCATCGTCGTCTGCCGCGAATGCGGAAACGTCGACACCTGCGATCCGTGCACGATCTGCAGCGACCCGTCGCGCGACCCGACGCTGCTGGTCGTGGTCGAGGACGTGTCCGATCTCTGGGCGCTGGAACGCTCGGGCGCGGTGCAGGCGCGCTACCACGTGCTCGGCGGCGTGCTCTCGGCCCTCGACGGGGTCCGGCCCGAGCACCTCAACATCGCCAGCCTCGTGGAGCGGGCGGCCCGGCCGGAGGTGAAGGAGATCATCATCGCGCTGAACGCCACGGTCGACGGGCAGACCACGGCCCACTACGTCACCGATGCGATCAAGGACCTCGGCCTGACGGTGACGCGGCTCGCCCACGGCGTGCCGGTCGGCGGCGAGCTCGACTATCTCGACGAGGGCACGCTGACGGCGGCGATCCGCAGCCGCACGGCGTTCTAGGACCTGCCGCGGCGGCGGCGGCGCGGGCATTTGACCGCCCTCCCCCCGCATCCTATTC
>NZ_VRUV01001026.1:0-700 GCF_008039455.1 Methylobacterium sp. WL116 | reverse complement strand
CCGGTCCGGCCGCAGGGGCGTCGGCGCCGGCGGCCGTCCGAGGCAGCCGGTGCAGACCGAGGCGATCGCGATGTTCGCGCGGACGGTGCTGCGCTCCCACACCGCCTCGCGCGCCGCCCGCGCCGCCGCGATCTCCGGATCGACCCCGCCGGAGCCGAGCGCGGGCGGAGGCGCATCCGAGGGGCGGATGCGCAGGAAGAGCGGTTCCTGCGCCGAGGCGGGCCCGATCGCAAGGGGACCGATCGCAAGGGGCCCGATCATAAGGGGCAGGCTCACGAGGGCGAGCGCCGGGGCGAGCCACAGGACGGGCCGCGAATCGGACCAGCAGGTCATGCCTTCGAGACCTCCCCTAGGCCGGTCGCGTCCGACGCTCCATCGAAGCGCCAGGGTTAACGTCGGCTTAACGGTTGCGGTGCCGGACAGATCCCGTCCCGGGGCGGCGGCTGTGCGGCGGGGATGCGGCGTCGGCGCATTAACCTTTCGTTAACTGTCCGGCGCTCAGCCTGGAGCAGGATTCGGAGGGCTGTTGCATGGCGATCCTCGGGTTTATCGAATGGCTCGGCCAGGGCGTCGCCGCGGCGCTCGCCGGATGCGCGGCGATCGGCCCCCTTGCGATCGGGCCCGCCTCGGCGCAGGAACCGCTCTTCCTGCGCATCCGCCCCTCGGATGCGCCTCCGCCCGCGCTCGGCTCCGGCGGGGT
>NZ_VRUV01001025.1:0-701 GCF_008039455.1 Methylobacterium sp. WL116 | reverse complement strand
GAGGGGGCGGCGGCCCGCGTCGGCCTTCAGGCCGAGCGCCTCGCCCTGGTGCCGGCCGAGACCGTGTTCGGAAGCTTCCCGCGCTCGCTCCGCGAGACCGCGCGCGAGCAGGGCCGCGAGATCGATCTCGCCGTCCGCGGCCTCGACCTGCCGGTCGACCGCGCGATGCTGCAGGCGCTGAAGGACCCGGTGCTGCACGCCCTGCGCAACGCGCTCAGCCACGGCGCGGAACCGCTAGACATCCGCCGGGCGGCGGGAAAGCCCGACGCGGCGGCGATCCTGTTCGAGGTTGCGATCCGCGGCGGCCGCCTCGTCGTGTCGGTGGCGGACGATGGCCCCGGCCCCGACCTCGCGGCGATCGAGGCGACGGCCCTGCGCCGCTTGCTGCTCCGCCCGGGGGATCCGACCGATCCGCAGGCCCTGCTCGCTCTGGTCTTCGAGCCGGGCTTCTCGACCGCCGCGGCGGTCGACGCCCTGTCCGGGCGCGGCTTCGGCCTCTCGGTGGTCGCCGACGCCGCCCGCGCGCTCCAGGGCAGCGTCCGGCTGGAGCCGCGCGAGCCCTGGGGCAGCATCCTCACCATCTCGGCGCCGACCGGCGGCGCCGGCAGCACGAGGAGGGTGCGCACGTCGTGGAGCGCGTCGACGGCCAGCGCGAAGCGGCGGCCGCCGGCCCGCACCAGGATCGCGGTCAGGTGCGGGCT
>NZ_VRUV01001024.1:0-702 GCF_008039455.1 Methylobacterium sp. WL116 | reverse complement strand
GGCGCCGGCCGGCACCGCCGCCTGCCGCGAGGCGACGATCGCCGCCGGGTGACGAACAGGTCGCACAGGGCTGGGTTGTGCGCCCGTGCGCGTGACAGGCCGGGCGACAGGGTGTAGCGCGGCGCCAGGATCGCGGACCGCCATGCGATCGATCGAACCTGGCGCGTCGCCTTGCCTTTTCCCGCACGGACCATCGCCCTCTGGGCGGCGCTGATCGCCGCCTCGGGCCTGCTCGGCTTCGGCCTGAAGCTCGGGCAGTTCCCGGCCGCGTTCCTGCTCGGGCCGATGATCGCGGCGATCGCGTTCGGGGTGCGGGGGGCGCCGCTCCGGATGCCGCGGCCGGCCTTCCAGGCCTCGCAGGCGATGATCGGCTGCATGGTGGCCCACGCCATCACCGCGGAGATCACCAAGACCCTGATCGCGGACGGGCCACTGATCCTGCTCGTGGTCGGCGTCACGGTGCTCGCCGGCGCCCTCGTCGGGCTGGTGCTCACGCGCCTGCGGGTGCTCCCCGGCACGACCGCCGCCTGGGGCTCCTCGCCGGGCGGGGCGGCGGCGATGGTGGCGATGGCCGAGGAATACGGCTCCGATCCCCGCCTCGTCGCCTTCATGCAGTACGTGCGCGTCGCCGCCGTGGTGCTCTCGGCCTCGCTGGTGGCGCGGCTGCTGACCGATTCCGTGGCGGCCGGCCCGCCGCCACGG
>NZ_VRUV01001023.1:0-706 GCF_008039455.1 Methylobacterium sp. WL116 | reverse complement strand
GGCCGAGGCGGCGTCGGGCCGGGCGCCGCTCAGGTGTGGGCGAAGATGTCGACCTCGGGCCAGCCGTCGAGGTCGAGCCGGGCGCGGGTCGGCAGGAAGGCGAAGCAGGCCTCGGCGAGATCCGTGCGGTTCTCGCGCGCCAGCATCCGGTCGAGGCGGTCGCGCGCGGCGTGGAGGTGGAGCACGTCGGAGGCGGCGTACTCCACCTGCGCCGGCGTCAGCGTCTCGGCGCCCCAGTCGGAGGATTGCTGCGCCTTCGACAGGTCGACCCCGACGCATTCGCGGACCACGTCCTTGAGCCCGTGCCGGTCGGTGTAGGTGCGCGCGAGCTTCGAGGCGATCTTGGTGCAGTAGACCGGCGCCGGCATCACCCCGAGCGCCCGGTACAGCACCGCGAGGTCGAACCGCGCATAGTGGAAGATCTTCCGCACCCCCGCATCGGCCAGGATGCCCGCCAGCACCGCGGGCACCGGCCCATCGCGAAGGATCTGCACGACGTCGGCCGAGCCGTCGCCCTTCGAGACCTGCACGACGCAGAGCCGGTCGCGATGCGGGTTGAGCCCCAGCGTCTCGGTGTCGACGGCGATCGCCGCCCCCGGCTCATACCCGGCCGGCAGGTCGCCGCGATGCAGGCGGATGGTGTGGCTCGGCATGGTTTTCGGGCTTTTGGGGTGGGGGGTTTTGCGGCGGGTATCACCCTGAGGGG
>NZ_VRUV01001022.1:0-716 GCF_008039455.1 Methylobacterium sp. WL116 | reverse complement strand
CCTCGCCACCGCGGCGGGCGCGAGCGCCCGCTTCGAGGCGGTCGCCGGCGACCACGTCTCGGTGCTCGGAACCCGCGATCGCCTGGCCGAAACCCTGTTCGGCGACCGCGTCCGGCCGGGCTGCCCGGCGCTCGCCGCAGCGACGCCTTGACGCCGCGCCGCGGTTTTCCCGCAATCCCATATCGCCGGTCGGACCCGATGCGAACGGAGGCGAGGCGGTGGGGCGACGCGAGCGGCGCTGGCGCGAGGACGATCCAGAGATGCAGGCGCGCAGCCCCGAGCCGGTGATCTGCCCGCTCTGCGAGCGCCCGATCCCGCCCCGCGCCCGCTCGAGCCTGCATCACCTCGTGCCGAAGCTGAAGGGCGGCACCCACGGCACCACCGTGCGGCTGCACCAGGTCTGCCACTCGGCGATCCATGCCCGGCACAGCGAAGCCGAGCTCGCCCGGCGCCTCGCCGACGTCGGCGCGCTCCGAGCCGAGCCGGAGATCGCGCGCTTCATCGCCTGGGTGCGGACAAAGCCCGACGACTTCCACGCTGCCACGCGGATGACGCGGGACCGTCGCTCGGCCAAGCGCAAGAGCTGACGCCGGGCCCCGGAGCGGATTCACCCCGCGTTCGCCATGCCGCGCGATGGCGCTGCGGGGCTCAGGCGGCCTTTACGCATCCCGCCCAAGGGTTGCGCCGACGGGGCGACCGGGCGGAGGCGGTAATGG
>NZ_VRUV01001021.1:0-721 GCF_008039455.1 Methylobacterium sp. WL116 | reverse complement strand
GGCGACGTCCACGCGCTGCCGGCGCTGCTGGCGGCGTCGGCGGCCGCCTACGGGGTGACGGTGCTGCTGCTCAAGCGCTCGATCCTGACGGAGAAGATCGCGCGGCGCGGCCAGCACATCACCCGCGAATACGGCATCGACCCCTACGAGCTCACCCGCGTCGCCGCGGTGATGGTGCCCGCGGTCGAGACGCTCGACGCCGGCCTGACGCTCGCCGAGGCGGTCGCGGCGGTGGAGGCGGGGCGCCACGACGCCTACCCGGTGGTGGACGGCGCGCACCGCCCCGTCGGCCTCGTCACCCGCGGCGACGCGCTGCTGTGGCGGGCGGAGGGGAACCGCGCGGGCGAGCGGCTGAGCGAGCGGGTCTCGGATGGGTCGCTGGCCGTCGTCCATCCGGGCGACGTCGCGGCGCACGCCGTCGACCTGATGCTGACGACCGGCCAGGGCCGCCTGCCGGTGACCGATGCGGAGACCGGCGCGCTGGTTGGGCTCGTCACGCGCAAGGACCTGCTGCAGGTCCGCGCCGCCGTGAACCGGTCGGAGGCCGAGCGCCGGGCCTACTTCGCGCGGAAGCGGCCGGCGCCGACGGCGTGACGTCGGCCGTTCGGCTCCACGTCAGCCGTTCGGCTTGGCCCGGCCGGCCGGCGGCGGGCTTGTCGGCGAGGGACTTGCGGGCGGCGGGCTCGCCGGCGACGCGCTGGCCGGCGCCGGGTCGGGATCC
>NZ_VRUV01001020.1:0-729 GCF_008039455.1 Methylobacterium sp. WL116 | reverse complement strand
GCCCGCCTACACCAACGTGGTCCCGCTGAAATCCGCCGCGCCGGCGCGGGCTCGTCGGCAGGCACGGGCTCATCGATAGGTGCGGGCGCCGTGTCCGCAGCCGGGCCGGCAACTTCCGGTTCGGAGACCGGCGGCGCTTCGGGATTCGGGATCTCGGCGAAGGCGGGTTCGGCCAGGTTGGCGTCGGCGGGGACCGGTATCTCGGCCGGGGGGGCCTCCGGCTCGGGCGCCGACGTCGGGGTGCCGGTCGCGGTGCCGAGGGCCTCGGGCGAGACCGTGTCCATCAGGTGCGCGTGAAGCGGCTCGGGAGGCGCCTCGGAGGGCACCGGCGGGAACGACTCCTCCGGCGGGTGCAGCGCCGCCTCGAGCGCGGCGGCGCGAGCGCTTTTGGCCTCACCCGCCTTGGCCTCACCCGCCTTGGCCTCACCCGCCTTGGCCTCACCCGTCTTGGCCTCACCCGTCTTGCCCTGCAGGGTGCCGGGCGGGGTCGAGGAGGAGCGGCGGCCGGTCGATCGTCCCTGCGGCGTCCGTTGCTTGCCCATCGTCGAGATCCCTTGAGGCCGTCCGCGTGTCGTTCCGTTCGAGCCCGAATCGCACGGGCCGAACGTAGTCCAGTTGCCGGCCGGCGCAATGCATCGGGGGTGCGGCGGCGATCGGCGCCCGCGGATCGGCACCCCGACGCGACGGCCGCGAGACCGGACGATCCAGCCGCGGTGCCGACCGGAGGCC
>NZ_VRUV01000101.1:0-11712 GCF_008039455.1 Methylobacterium sp. WL116 | reverse complement strand
CCGAGAACAGCACGCCGCGGTCGGCGGCCGACTTACGGGTCGTGGCCACGAGCATGTCGACGCGAGAGGTACCTGGGAGCTGCTCGGTCTGGGCGATAGGCAGCAGCACCCCGGTTGGGCGCCCCGAACACGCTGGGAGCGCCAGCACCACCGAGGCAGCCAGCAGTGCACGCAGGCTCAGAATAATCGGCAACGACACCTGCACCACCCGACCGACATCCCCACACTGGCCGTGACTAGCAATGGTTCACGAACCGTAAAGCCAGGGACGTGCTACGAGGCGATTGCGGCGTGGGGTAGGCTAGGCGTGCGAACGGTGTGTCCGAATGGTGATGCGCGAAGCAGATATCGCGTCAGTTGCCGTACGGCGAGGCCAGGACCACCCGGATCTTCCTAGCAGACTGCGCCTCGACAGAAGTCCCCCCGGCCTTGGTATCCTTGCCCTCGGTCGAGACGGCCGCGGTGTCGTCGCTTCGCCGCAGGGTCGGCGCTAACTCAGAAGCGGCAACCGGGAGGACCGACGCGAAGGTCGTGACGACGAGGGCGGCGATGACTGTCTTCACGGCGTTCGTCCGAAACGTTGCTGTTCTACGTCAACAACGGTCAAGCTTCATCCAGGTTCCCGATCGCCATCGAATCCTAAACCAACTTCCGACCTGAAGGATGTCCGCGCGCGGATCGTAGCGGGGTCGAACGTGATCCTGACGCAGCAATCTGGTCCGCACTGAGCGCGAGTTTTTTGGCATCCTGAACCCTGAAGGAGGATGGATGCCATGCCTCGCAAACACTCCACGCACGAACAAATCGCTTTCGTCCTGCGGCAAGCAGAGAACGGTGCACAAGGTCTGCGAGGCGTGATGGGTGTCTCCGAGCCGACCTTCTACCACTGGATCGTCAGTTCGTCAGCATGGGCATGCCGTAGAAAATCGATGATCACACCAACAATGAGCCAATACAAAATGTAGCTCACGAATCAGAGTACTGGAACTCAATGAGAGACCTGTCAAAAGGGTTTGACTGCCGATGTGTCCGAACGGGCTGCCCTTCCGCCCGTATCATCTTGTGCCATTAATAGCGGGTGATTTTCAGGACCTTCTCTTCAGGGCCACCTCAAGCAGTTCCTCGACCCATCGCAGATCGGGCTCCGACAATCCAACGAGCCGAGTGGTAATGTTGGCATATGAGCCCCGAGGGATGGATGCTGATCCCCCTTGTGCCGTAAACAGCTCTGCAGGGTCGACCGCAAGGGCAGAGGCGATCTTCTCGATCACCGGAAAACTCGTACCGGTGCCTCCAACCTCGACCTTCGAAATCATGTCGATGCTGAGCCCCGCAGCCTCGGCGAGCGCTTCCTGCGTCATCCCGCAACGGCGTCGATGTGCTTTCACCAGCAAGCCAAATCGTTTCCGAAGATCGACCATTCCGCCCTCCGCGAACGGGCGTAGATCGATTACGTCGAATTCATTACGGAGCAAAAATACGTTTTTTGCGTGTTCCGTATTGTCGGTACGTATTATATAGGAATAGGCATACGTTTCATGCCGTTTCCGCAGCCTAGCGGCGGATTGGGTTAGCTCACCGTGTGAGGATCGTCATGCTCTCCGTAGACCCCTACGCCACGAAGGTTCTCCAGCCTGATGCTCATTCATGGTTGGTCGCCAACCTTGAAAGCGTCGCAGCCGATGCCGGGATTTCCCCCGACCGCATCTGGACATCCATGTATGATACCGACGCCACCCCAGCCGAGATCGAGTACCTGCGCGCTTTCCGCCGCCAAGCTGCAATCCTGGGCAAGTACGGGCTCGTGTTCGTCGGTGAGAATCCACAGCGGGATATCATCGCGGCGATGAGCTACCTGGCTGGAGCTTTATTGCGAAACCGCACACGTGCACGCGTGATGCCGGTAGCGGACGTGTTGGATTACATGGCTTCGGATGGTCACCCAGATCATACCTGCCTGCTCATCCCGGACTTCCATGAACTGATCGCAGGTCAGCAGAAAGCCACACGGCATCGTATTTCGAAGCTCGTATCCCTCCTGCTGAAGCGACAGGCGGCCGGACTCCAGACCATCCTTTATGTGTCTGATATGAACGCGATGCAGCTCGAATACGGGAACCTGATCGGTCGCCACATCACGAGCCACTACCACTTCGTAGACGTGGGTTGAGGCATGGAAACCTTACTCAAACCGGTCTTCCATGATCCCGAGAAGGTAGGTGATCCTCGAGCCGCGCTCAAAGCCCTTATCGCTCACCGATCTGTTCTCGCGGCACCGGGCCTCGTGTTCGGGGTTGCGACCCCGGCGAGATCGGTGGGCGAAGGCATGATCGAAATGGGGTACTTCACCCTTGGTCCCGAAGCGGTGGCGTTCATAGGTGATGTCTACGCCTACGGTTGGGTGCGAGATTTCGATTGGATGACGTGGTCACATACGGCGCAGGGGCAGCGCCTTCTACAGCACCCCGTCGCCCTAGCGAAGGCGGATGAGGACGATCTCGCACGGGTCCTGACCGTGTGCATGCGTGAGGCTCATTGGGGAGCGGAAGCCCTCAACGACCGATTCCGAGCTGGCGTGCTAACCCGGGTCATGGAACGGGCGGCGGCCCTTCTCCGTCTGCGCAATTAATAGCGCAGACGCATCGAAGCGGACGTTGCCGTACCGCCCGCTTCTGATGCGAGCGACCGCCGGACGCGCATTCATGTGCTCCATGAACCGCCCCAGATTCGGGTTCTCGAGCCTCCCCTTCTTGGAAGGCCTCGATATGGGTCGGTATCCATAGCCGGCCTCGACCGGCCGACTTTTCATCGTCAGGAGTTCGCGTGGATCGTCTCGTGGAATGCTCGCCGACGCGCTGCCTCGTCCTGATGCGACACGGCCAAAGCCAAGCCAACGCCGATGGCTTGTTCACGGGGCTTCTGGATTCCCCTCTGACTGACCGTGGCCGGCAGGAGGCGACCGCGGCCGGAAGGCGCTTGGGGGAGGCAGGCCTTCACTTCACCGCGGCCTTCACCTCGACCTTGATGCGGGCCATCGCCACCATGCGGCTGGCGCTCAATGCCCTGGGTCAGGCAAATCTGGTACCCCGACAGGACGCGGCGCTGGACGAGCGCGACTACGGCGTCCTGAGCGGCCTCGACAAGGAGACCGCCTACCTCCGTTACGGGGCGGAGCGGGTCGAGGACTGGCGTCGCTCCTATGTGGGCCTCCCCCCAGATGGTGAAAGCCTCAGGGATACGATCGCACGGATCGTCCCGTTTTACCTCAGGCACATCCAACCGGCCGCGATGTGCGGCCCGACCCTGATCGTCGGACACGGCAACGCGTTGCGGGCCCTGGTGATGGCGCTGGAAGGTCTTGGGCCGAGCGAGATTGAGGCGCTGGAGATCGCGACCGGATCAATCCGGGTCTATGGGCTAAGCTCCGACACGACCCTCGCCTTACACAGGGTGATCGGCTGAGGCCGGACCGGATGTTGCGAACTTCGGGTCAGACCGCCCCCTCACAAGACGGGGCCCGATGGCCTAGCACGGCCGCCTTCGGCGATCATGATCAGCTGCCTGGCGGGATCGGACATCTCCGCTATTAATTACGCTTTGGCCTCCTAGCTTCGGAGGAGCCCCGCGGACGATGCGAACGCAACCGCAGCGCTAGGATGAGCGCCCCCGGCCAGAACACGAGGCTTAGAAGGGCGACGGGACCGATCCGGCTGCCTTTCCACCATGCGACCCCTACCGGCATGAGCAGGATCGGTACCGCGACGGCGAGGAAGCTCCAGAACTCGAGTTCGGACAGATCCATGGAGGCGAGCGTAGGCCGCAGACCCGACGCCGTCCGCAATTGATTGCGCGCGTGCCCTCCTCATCGGGGGTCTCTTGGGTTCGGGGTTAGCCGTCGAAACCCAACCCTGCCCGGCAACCGCTGATGACCACCCGTCAGCTACACCACCGCCTGGGACACGATCCCGCAAGCGTCATAAACGAAGCCCAGAGATCCTTCAGAAACGCGTCTGCCGGATCATCGCGGTGCTGTGTAAGCAGCCGGCAGATTAGCTCGATCCGCTGCGGCGGTCCTGCTTGGCCCCCTTGAGCAGGGCCGCCTCTTCTTCAAGGTTTCGAACGGGTCGTAGGCCGGCGCGACGGTTCCTGTTCCCCGCGCACCGACCTTCACACGATCACCCGACCCGAGGCTTCACGGGCACGAAGCAGGGAACTGGCCCGCATCGACCTGTCATCGTGTGCTCTCGGGATCGGGCAGCCTGTCGGCGTTCGCGACCGCCGCGGCGCGCGAGCGTCGAGAGGCGGGCGGCATACCACCTCATGCAAACCAGGCCCATCCGCGTTCGTGAAGGTCGTAGAGCACGGTCTTTGTGACTGTCTCCGTGCCGGCGATCGAGCTGGCAACGGCGACGTTGCCGGTGAACAAATAGGACAGCACCAAGGTGTCGAGGCTGCCGACAAGGCGCCAGCTGACAGCCTTGGCGATCGAGCGCAGGCGGGTTTCTCTGGGGTGCATACCCACTCCTGAACCTATCTCGGTTGATCGTGTTCGCTCAAGGGAGGAGGCAGCGATGCGTGTACCGGCCATGACTGTCGCCAGTTTCCTCGCGATGGGAGGCTTCTCCCCGTGTCTGGGTCAGTACATGGCCCTGACCCACCACGCGGCACCGGAAGCGCTCCACGGCCTGGTTCCGACATCGGGCCGATGGCCATCACCGCCCGTTCGTCCGTCGGATCGTCTGCTCGCAGGAGATCTCCCAAACCAGCGAACCGGACTGAGGCATGAGCACGTCGTGCGTGACATCTGCATCGGCTGCGATCGGTGACGACGTCCGCTCCCGGACGCTTCCGCTACCGACGTGTTCTCACCGGAACGGGACGGGTCTTGGTCGCTGTGCCCCTCGTCGTCGAGGCACTGGCGCGACCAGCTTATCAACCGCTCCTGCGGCGCGTGTCCCAGCTCGCGATCCTGCAACGACTGGAACGCTGGGTAGCGACCAAGCCGCGTTGGCTCATTCTGCTGATCTTGGCCGTTCCCTTCTTCGGGGTCGAGCCTTTGAAGGTGCTGGGCCTCGTCTGGATTGGCGAGGGTCTTTTCCTGCGCGGCCTCGGGCTCCTCGCCTTCGCCTACGGAGCGAGCTTCGTCCTCGTTGAGCGCATTTATCAGGCTGGCCGCGACAAGCTTCGCAGCTACCGTTGGCTTGCCCGCTGCATCGACGTCGTCGTCGCCATCCGTGACGCTGTGCTCGCGAGCTTGCGGGCGACGCGGGCTTGGCGTTGGGCAACAGAGATCGCCGCAGCCGCAGCAGCGATCGTGAGACCGTGGCGGCAAAGGATCCGAGTCTTGTTTCAGCACGCTGACCGACCCCGCCGGGTTTGAGGTGGGGGGATCAGGACCAGGCTGGCCGCGGCATTGCTCCTGCCCTGATCGAGCTGCTCCCTGGATCGTGGAAGGTCTCAGTCTGCGGTTTGGGCTGAGGACGCAGACCACTCACCTGGGACTTGGTTCTAGCGGTGAACGCACCCGACATGCCGAACGTCTCCTGCGCCTACCACATCGCCCACCCGCCCCTATCCGGCTGGAGAATTCCTGGAGAGGCGTTGGCGCTCAGGTCGTCCGTCGCTTTTCGGCAGCCCTTTCTCGATCTCCGACCCTCTGAATTCACAGGGTAGGAAACAGGAGTATTCGTGCCGCGTACAAATTTACCCCCTCCCCCTAGCGCATCTGACCGGCGTGCCAACCGCATCCATGCAAGCCATTCCTTCGAGATGATTGAGACCACGTTCGTGTCGTTGCGGAACCGGGACTGCCGCCGTTCCTCGACAGCCACCAGCCCGAGCACTTTGGCCTGTCGGATGGCGTTCCGAACCGTCGCTCGGCTGACACCGGCCACTGCCGCAATGTGATCCAAGGCAAGGCGGCAATCGCCTCGCTTCAAGCTCTCCACCGTGACGACGGCGAGGGCGCTTTGCTCGGCCAAGGTGAACCGTGCCGAAATACCCGGCGGAAGCCGCCCAGAGGCCGCCCAGCGGCGGCGGCGCTCCATTGAGGCATCCGTTCGCGGTCGAGTGCCCACGGCCCTCCTAGGCTTCGCCACGGGTGAAGCGCTGATCGACCGCGCCTCAATCAGCCCCGACAGCGCCTCAGCCTCAGCCTCGGACAGATGCCCCTCTCCGAACGCCTTCCACAGTGCGGACGCGACGGCCGGCAACGCGGCGCGCGGGGCCGCCTCCGCCTGACGGCGGATCTCCTCATAGAACATCGTCCTCAGCCCTCTCGGGCCGCGGTAGGCACAAGGCACGACTTACCGATGCAGGAATTGGCGTTCCCGCTTGACTCCCGTGGGGGTCATGTGGCTTGTGAGGGGCATCGTCTGCGGCCTCACAAGGCCATCTCGATTTCGCGGCCCTCCTGTTTGGCGACAGGGGGGCCGTAGTCGTTTCGGGGGCTACGTCGCGGCGGTCATCTCTCCTGATGCCGACCCGACTCGCCGTGGGGCGAGTTAAGCCGGAACAGCCCATGTCGACCGGGCGACGGCGCCAAGTCAACGTCTCTTAGGATGCCAGATAGGTAAACGTCTATCAAGAAACTATCTTGCGGAAATCATGCGTGCAGATGGATGCGTTGGCATGCAAGCTCGTTGGATATCCGAGATCCGTCGGCCGAGCGATCGGCGGTCGTGTAGCACTTCCCCATTTCGAACCTCGAATGTCAGAAGTACGGTATCAGGCTGTCATCTTGCGCCTATCATGCAGGCAGCTTTCTAGCCTCCATCGTATGTGGCGACCGCCAGTTCCAAGGCCTCTGCGATGGTAATGCGCCGGTGGTAGGCAATCCGGCGGAGCGCTTCATGCGTCTCCGGCTTGATCCGTGTAGCGAAGGGCTCGCGCCCGGTGCGGCGCAGAGTGCGCCCGTCAACCTTGCCTGGATCGAAAGCCGGCGCTTTGCGCGGACTGAGCACCTCTGGGGCAGCCTGCACCGGTGGCGCCGGGACAAGCTCGGGCTCCGGCGCCACCGGTGGGATCTCGGCAGCCGGCGCCTCAGCGGGTTCATCCTGTTCACGCATCATGCGCGCGACGGCATCGGCATCAAGGCTGGCACGATTGCGGGGCTTGGCGGCCATTACAGGGTCTCCAATCGAACACGGACGGCGTCGGCGAGCGCGGCGAATTCCAAGCCCGATGGGCTGTCGGCCGGGGCTGGTTCGCCGGCGGAGAGGCTGTCGGCGACGATTGCTCGCAACGTCACCGGTGGGGCTACAGGTTCGGTGAGGCCAGCGAGCGTGCCCACCACGTCGCGCCCCGATCCGGTTCGACGGTCTACCCGCGACGGCACCACGAGGATATCCGGCCGGCCACGTCCACCGGCTTTACGGTGCCGTCGGACGATGCCGACCGTCTCCGCCGCGCCGCGGATGTCGAGCATGGATGCGCCGACAGGTACGAGTACCATGTCAGCGATTGCTAGGACCGCACCGAAGGCTGGCCCAAGCGCACCAGGCGCGTCGAGGATCACGAAGTCGGCGTCGGTGCCCCGCACCGCCTTGGTCCAATCCGCGACCGCCTTCGGTTCCACCTCTTCCAGAAGCAGGGGGCGAACTTCGAAGGGGAGGGCGCCGATCTCCGCGACCGCAGCAGCATGTCCGGCTGGATCAGCATCGAGGACCACGACGCGCGAGCCCCGCCGGGAGAGGACCGCGGCGAGGTTGAGGCAGATCGTGGTCTTCCCAACCCCACCCTTGGTCGACGCCAGACCTATCAACTTCGCCATGCCGCAACCTGTCCGCCTGATTGCGCCCATCTACAAGCAAGACGCTATCTTTCATGCAGCGATCAGGAGGGCACCTTACGCTTAACGATCCGTAAACGAAGTGGGCGCCATGCCAAGGCCTAAGCGCTTCGGCCAACCCATAGAAATTATCAGGAAGTCCTCCCCATGATCGAGGCAGCCGTACTCATAGCGATCACCGCTGCCCTCAGCGCAGCAGCAGCCGGCGCGATCAGCGGACCCGGCGCGGCATGAGGGAAGGGGGGACTGTTCCCGACCTGCCCCCTACTCGAACTTGCCACGGAGAACGCCGAGCTGCGCCTTCAGCTCGCGGAGGCGCAGGGCCAGTTGATCGAGATAGCGGTCGACGCAGGCGAGCTACAAGCCCTTATTGAGGGCTTGCAAGCCGAGCTGGCTGTGGCACAGGCAGAGCGAGACGCGTGGCGGGCTCCGCCGACGCGCCTCGCCTCATAGGGTAGCCCTAGCGACCCTAATGCGGCACCGGCTGCTGCGCCTGCCGGGCGACCTGGTCACTGGCGAGGTGACGGCCAAGACAGATGTCGGGATCGCTTTCGATCCTTTATCTGGACGTTAAATTTCTATGCACGCAATCCCGACAGGAAGCGCCGCCCCGGCGGCGGCTTTCAAAGCGCACATTTTAACAGCCCGGAAAACGGTAGTTTTCCGGGCAATCTACATTGCCTTGCTGCGCGAATGTTGAGGCAATTATTTGTCAGGCTTATTTTGGTATTTTCTTCTCAGGAACTGGGCGGATTACCTGTCGGCAGCCTCAGAGACGGCTGCGAGAGCCCATGTCTAAGTTCGGGCTGATTGGTATTGCAGCCATCATTCTGTCGAGTACCGCCCTTCTGCGAAGAGGCGAAGCCCATAATCCTCACACGGGCATGCATACTTGCGGCCTTATGGAGCAAATGCACCAAGGGGGAATGTAGCGCGTTTCGGCTTCTGGGCTGATTGACCGGCCATCAGCCCATGTTACGACTCGCCTCGCAACTTGAGGATGAGCAATGCTGGACGACCGCCTCAGCCTCTATATCGATCTTGAAATAGAAGAGCTGACATTGAGAAAGGCAGGCGTGCCCTTACCCTGCGCGCCTTTTTCGTTGGCGAAATTTATCTTGGTTGAGCCGCTACTGCGGCGCGTGCGGTGGCTAGAACCCTCGCGCGCGCCGGCTCGCTTTTGAGCGAAATCCAAAGAGCAATAAGTTCGGCCGCGTCACTTGGGGCGAACACTAACATGTCCTGCTCATTCCAGTCTGAGACAGGCACCTGAAATGCTGCTTCGATCCGCGCTAAAGGCGTCTGTGGATCAACGTTAGGGACCGCTGGGCCATGGAATTGTATTAGGTCGCCCATGTGACAGCTCCACCGCTTGTGAGGCGGATAAGATGGCACATGCGGCAAAACGACGTATCATCAAATGATGCCTTCAAGGCCGAGCAAAGTCTGCGCCTGCGCTGAATGCCTTTTGATGCATTTTCTCCATAAGGTCGCATACTTACACGCATCTGACCTCGCACGCCAACGCTGCCCGACGCGGAAGCTGGGTGAACCCCCTCTAAGAAACGCATACTTATACCGACGGCGATGTCGCATTGGACCGCGCCAGAAATCCGCTTACACTCGAGATTGCGCTGCCCGGGAGCAGCTTAAACTACGTCCCCTTCCACCATCCGAGATCCGTGATACTGCAGACATCGTAGAGAGCTGCGAGCATCTCGCAACGAGCCCAAAAATGGTTGCGTCCGGGCCGATTGATAACGTGTGATGCCACAGCTGAAGTCGTTGGTCAAATTTTGGAGTACTGCCTTATCTACTAAGGTAGTCAGCCCTCCCACCTCGATTTCTCTCCTAGCGCTGCCAGGAGATTCAGCTCGGCAGGTGTTAAGTGCCTTGGTATCACAATTACATCTAGCGGCATCGGAGCCAGGAGTCCGTCCTTTTCCCCTATTAACAAATCATTTTTCTAAAAATGCTGTCGTCTCACAATATGGATCATTTTAAGTATTTAGAAGGAGATTTTTGATTTTTTTGAGTACTACTGCGAAAATTCTGCAGTGGGGTGGGCTATGCTGGATCTGACTGGTTACAAGCTGACGTTTGATGACGAGTTCAACACGCGCAGCATTTCGCAAACCGGTGCCGGTACCACATGGGCTGACATCCGCTCTCAATGGCGCTTCGATGCCAACTCGGATATTGGGTTTGGACATTCCTCTTTCGTGGACCCAGCCTCCGGCTACGACCCGTTCAAGGTTCAAGGCGGCGCGCTGACCATCACCGCCGTTCCAGACAAGACTGCCTCGGGCTATTCGGGCAGTTGGGAGTCAGGGCTAATCAACACGCAGGGTAACTTCTCGCAGACCTATGGGTACTTCGAGATGCGGGCCGATCTTTCAGACGCGAAGGGCGCCTGGGATGCCTTTTGGCTCTTGCCAGACAAGGCTGCGGCTAATCCTAACCACTTGTCCGGCTGGCAGGAACTCGACGTCGTCGAGCACTACGGCGGCAACGACAAAGGTGTCTACAGCACGATCCACACCACGGATCAGACGCCTAACATCCCCTGGCAGCAGAACCGGCAGGTCTACAGCGAGACCGCGCAGGCCAGCGGATATCACACCTATGGAATGGATTGGCAGAAAGACAAAATCAGCTTCTACGTAGATGGAAAGTTCGTTGGCTCGCAGGCAACGCCTAGCGATATGACAGGGCCAATGTATCTGGTGGCTAACCTCGCCACGCAGAATGACGCGGACGCGGCCGGCGTCCCGATCACGACGAAGATCGACTATATTCGGGCGTACTCCAACAACCCAAACGCCGTTGCCGTGGCCCAGGATCCTGTATCGGCGCCTGATGGTCAGGATCCCGGTCTTTATGGTGCCACCAGCACTAATCATCCCCTTCCATCCAAGGCAGATTCGACACCTACCTCAACGAGCATTGGTTCGGGCTCGGATCAGCTGATCTTCAAGATCAGCGAGGACGCCTACAAGGGGCAGGACGGCAACGATACCATCAACGGCAACAACGGCAATGATGTCATCGAGGGCGGCAACGGCAACGACTCGCTCCTCGGCGGCGCCGGCAACGATACGCTGATCGGCGGCTCCGGGGACGATTTCGCCGACAGCGGCAGCGGCGACGACCTGATCTTCGGCAACAAGGGTTCCGACACGATCTTGGGCAACGGCGGCCGCGATACTGTGTTCGGCGGTCAGGACGCAGACCTGATCAACTACACGGCCTCGCCCGACGGGGCCCTGCTCCTCGGCAACATCGGCAACGACCTCATCTACGGCGGCTCCGGAGCCGACTCGATCTTCGGCGGCCAGGACGACGACCGCATTTTCGGCGGCGCCGGCAACGACATCATCAATGGCGATCTCGGCAACGACATCCTGACCGGGGGCGCCGGAGCGGACCGGTTCGTGTTCAACAACCCGATCAACGGCCTCCTCAGCGGGACCGACCGCATCACCGACTTCAACGCCACCCAGGGCGACCGCCTCGTCCTCAACGGACAAGCCTACAGCCTCAGCAGCGACGTTGCCGGCAACGCCGTCCTTGCCCTCTCCGGAGGCGGCGAAGTCACCCTCGAGGGCATCGCCGCCGGGTCCGTCCAGAGCGGCTGGTTCGGCTGAGAGTGATGACAATCTCATAGGGGTTCCGCGTTCGCCCACTCGGATGGTGGCGCAAAACAGCCGAGAGTCGGCAGTTCACTGAGCAAGGCGAACGTGGCCTGCACCTAAATTTATCCGTCGTATGAAGTCACTGACGCACCCAGGAAAATACGGGCGTGTCGCAAACTCGGATCTGAGGCGCGGAATGACCTCTGCCGTCCTGCTTTCATGCTTTGTTCGCTTAGGGAAGCCCGAAGCAGAGGGAGAGTAGGCGGTTCTGTTCGCGCACCGTCCATG
>NZ_VRUV01001019.1:0-729 GCF_008039455.1 Methylobacterium sp. WL116 | reverse complement strand
GCGTTCATTCCAAGGCCCCACCAGAGGATTGGGTTCTGCAGACGACCGTTATCGTCCGGTAGTTTATGGTACTGGATCATCAACCAGCTCAAGCCGAAGCTCTCATGCCCTGAGGCGAGAGCGGCATGCTTTCCATGATCGGATCAAGCTTTACCCTTCCCCATCTCCCGAAGCTGACATCAAGAGTCAGAGATAGTAGTTCAGTTCGAAATCTCGCGGGGCTGACTCGGCCTTAGTTGGCGCGCATCCGCGTGGCATGGCCCCGGTATGACAGATGTTACGACACGCGGCCATGTGATCTCGGTGTTCCCGAGCGAGCAACAACCTGGCTCCTATCGGTGGAGCATCACGGCGTTGTCCACCACATCGGTAACTCAGTCGCCCTACGCTTTCGCGACAGCGTTAGGAGCCACGATGTCCGCGGAATGTTGGCTGCGCGAGATTGCGAAGAGGGGCAGCGAATGATCTTGTCCTCGCTGATCATTGAGGAGCGGATAGACCGAGATCCGGCCTGAGCCACCCCTCCCACATGGCCCGAACGACATGTCGGATAAACAACCGTTTTCCAGACTCGTACGGCTGCATGCAGCGAGGTCTGAGAAGGGTGGAGGCTGTGTGAGAACGCGTTTGCGGACTGGACGGACCCGACAGCGCAAGGCCCAAAGGGTCCGGGCTTTCATCCTCGGATGGCTGCGATGAGTGGGCCGGCACCGAGGATCGCGATCACTC
>NZ_VRUV01001018.1:0-731 GCF_008039455.1 Methylobacterium sp. WL116 | reverse complement strand
GGCCGCACGCGCCTATCTCGGCGCCGGCCGGTCGGCCGCCCGGCCTCCGCCCGTCGCGCGGTCCGGCAGTCCGATCGGCACGTCGATGCCGACCGAGACCGGCGCTTCCGGTCCGTCGAGGCACTCGGCGACGGTGGAAAACAGGGCCGCGCGGTGGCGGCCGGGATCGTCGAGGTCGAGCAGCACGCCGGCCCAGGCGCCGCGGCAGCCGTCGAGTCCCGCGATCCAGCGCGCCATTCCCGCTCCTTGTCTCGCCGTCCGGAGAACGCTATCGGCGCTTCTGTCTTACGGACGTCGCCCCGCCGACGGAAAGATGCCGCCATGACCGAGATCCGTCCGCGTCGCAGCGTGCTGTCCCTGCCGGGCTCGAACCCGCAGGCCCTGGAAGCGGCTCGCACCCTGCCGGTCGACGCGGTGCTGCTCGATCTGGAGGAGACCGTCCCGCCCGAGGCCAAGGACGCCGCCCGCAAGACGGTGGCCGCCGCGGTGACGGGCCGTGCCTACGGTCATCGCGAGGTGGTGGTCCGCATCAACGCGCTCGATTCGGCCCACGGCGAGGCCGACCTCGCGGCGATCGCCGCGGCCGGCCCCGACGCGATCCTGGTGCCGAAGGTGAGCGGCCCCGACGCCCTGGTGGCCGTCGGCGCCCGCTTGAGGCGCCTCGGCGCGGCGCCGGCGCTGCGGATCTGGGCGATGATCGAGAGCCCGCTCGCGGTGCTGCAGGTCGGCGC
>NZ_VRUV01001017.1:0-732 GCF_008039455.1 Methylobacterium sp. WL116 | reverse complement strand
TCAGCATCGCGGACAAACCCTCGGACCGGCCGCCTCATCGGGCTGATGCAAAGCGGCGGCGAGGTCCGGCGGCGCGCCGTCGGCGATGCGGGTGCGGTCGAGGATGCGCTCGCGGAAGAAGCGCGGCTTCACCACCGCGAGCAGCCGGTCGCGCGCTTCCGTATCGGGCAGGTGGCCGGACAGGCTGACGCTGTCGGCCTCGCGCCGGATCGCGACGCGGTAGGGCGAGAGCGGCTTCACCGTGAGCGCCACCGCGCCGGCTCCGACCCCGGGAGGCCTGGCGTCGCGCATCACCGTCTCGATCTCGCCGACGGCCTGGCCGTCGACGGCGTCGCCCGCGACCGACACCCGGGCGCCGTCGAAGCGGGCGCCGCCGCTTTGCATCAGCCCGATGAGGCGGACCAGGAACCTGGCGAGCGCGTCCGGCTCGATATCCTTGGCGAGGCCGCGGGCGGTGCGCATCCGGTCCTCGACCGCGACGCCGTCGGCGATCTCCGCGGCCAGTCGCCCGATCTCGGCGCGCGCCGCCTCCGAGACCACCGAGCCCGTGAGCACCACCCCGCCGCCGGGGTTTCGCGACACGGCCATGGTGAAGTCGTCGATCCGCGCCGGCAGGACGTCGACCCGGCCGAGCGTGTAGCCCGGCGACGGCTCGGCGAGCGCGGCGCGCAGCGCGTCGTAGGCGGCGACGTCCACCGCCTCGCCCGAAACGGCGATCGCCATGTCCGTCAC
>NZ_VRUV01001016.1:0-735 GCF_008039455.1 Methylobacterium sp. WL116 | reverse complement strand
CCGCGATCCGGCGCGCGACGCTGCCGCCCTCGGGCGCCGGACGGAACAGCGCCTTCCACCGGCGTTCGGCCATGCACAGGCCGCGGCGCAGGAGCACGCTGCCGATCGCCCGGACGCCGACCTCGCCCTTGAGCAGGCGGCGCCACGTGCTGCCGCGCCGGAGCAGGGCGGCATAGGTCGCCGCGCTTCCCACCGTCCGGCGCACGACGGCGTCGACGTCGTCGTCCGGGTGCCAGTCGAAGCAGTAGAGGTTGGCCAGCAGCGCGCCCGCGACCCGGTGGTCGCGCCACGCCGCCTGGAACGCCGCGTAGGCGCCGCTGCAATTGCCGACGAGGACGACCCGGCTCGCGCCCTGCGCCTCGAGGTGGTCCAGGGCGTGACGGAAATCGTCGAGGGTGTCGGCCGAGAACATCGGCGAGGCGCCGCCCGGCCTCGCCCAGCTCGTCGGCAACCCGCTGTTCTCGGAGGCACCCGAGGCGGCCTTCGCCGAGGTGGTCGCCTTCGCGACCGCAGGCGCCCTGCCCCGGCCGAATTCGGCGCGCGCCGTCGCGGCGCCCGCCCATCTTGCCGGAGACGGCTGGCGGGAGGAGGCGGCCCGGTTCGGGCCGGGGCTGTTCGGCATCCACACCCGGCCGACCGGCCCGTCGACGGGGGCGCCGACGGTCCTGTTCATCGCCGCCGGCCTCAGCGCGCATTCCGGCTGGGGCCGGCAGGCGACGCGGATGGCCCGCGTTC
>NZ_VRUV01001015.1:0-742 GCF_008039455.1 Methylobacterium sp. WL116 | reverse complement strand
CGCGCAGCAGCGCCAGGGCCTGAAGCAGGATCGGCAGCCCCTTGGCGTCGCGCAGCTCGCCCACGTTCCCCGCGGTCGGCCCGTGATCCGCGCCTACACCCCGCATGGCGGCAGCTACAATTACCGGCCCGGCAGCCTGCTGCACCGGGTCTACATGGGCGCCGAGGGTCTCCTCGCCCGCCGGACCGACGTGTTCCTGTTCGAGAGCGAGTACGTCGCCGGGCGCCACCGCGCCTATGTCGGCACCCACGGCCGCGTCAGCCGCATCGTCCACAACGGCCTGAGCGAGGCCGAGTTCGCGCCCGTGACGTCGGCGGCCGACCCGTTCGACCTGCTCTACGTGGGCGAGCTGCGCGACGCCAAGGGGCTGCCGATCCTGCTTCAGGCCCTGGCGCTGCTGCGCGCCGAGGGCCGCCGGGTCCGGCTGTTGATGGTCGGCTCGGGCCCGGATGCCGGGCAGCTCCAGGCCAAGGCCGAAGCCCTCGGCCTCGCCGGCGCCATCGCCTTCGAGCCGGCCCAGGCGATCCGCTCCGTCCTCGCCCGCGGACGGATCATGGTGGTGCCGTCCTTTGCCGAGTCCCTCCCCTACGTGGTGCTCGAGGCCGCCGCGGCCGCCCAGCCGATGGTCGCCACCGATGTCGGCGGCATCCCCGAGATCTTCGGCTCGGCCGCGGGCGATCTCGTCCCGGCCCGCGATCCGGTCGCGCTGCAGCGGGCGATCGCCCGCGTCCTCGACGAGGCG
>NZ_VRUV01001014.1:0-742 GCF_008039455.1 Methylobacterium sp. WL116 | reverse complement strand
AGGCGGCGCGCACCACCGCCTCCTCGTTGAACGCCCACAGGTCCTCGATCGAGCCGCCGCCGCGGGCGACGATCAGCACGTCCGGCCGCGGGATCGCGCCGCCGGCCGGCAGCGCGTTGAAGCCGCGGATGGCGGCGGCGATCTCGTCGGCCGCGCCGTCGCCCTGCACGCGCACCGGCCAGACCAGCACGGGGCGCGGGAACCGGTCTTCCAGCCGGTGCAGGATGTCGCGGATCACCGCGCCGGTCGGCGAGGTCACCACGCCGACGACCTGCGGCAGGAACGGGATCGCCCGCTTGTGCTCGGCCGCGAACAGACCCTCGGCCGCCAGCGCGCGCTTGCGCTCCTCCAGCAGCGCCATCCAGGCGCCGATGCCGGCCGGCTCGAGGCTCTCGATGACGATCTGGTACGAGGACTTGCCGGGAAACGTCGTGATCTTGCCGGTGGCGACGACCTCGAGTCCCTCCTGCGGCTTCTGCCGCAGGCGATTGAAGGTGCCCTTCCACACCACCGCGTCGATGCGGGCGTTGCCGTCCTTGAGCGAGAAGTAGGCATGCCCCGAGCCGTGCTGCCCGCGAAATCCCGAGATCTCGCCGCGCAGCCGCACGTGCCCGAACGCGTCCTCCAGGGTACGCTTGAGCGCCGACGCGAGGTCGCCCACCGACCATTCCGGCTGGTTGGCGACCAGCACGGCCGCGGGCGGGACGTCCGCGGCCGGCGGCGACCTGCGGGGGGCGGGGGG
>NZ_VRUV01001013.1:0-746 GCF_008039455.1 Methylobacterium sp. WL116 | reverse complement strand
ACGGGCGTGTCGCAAACTCGGATCTGAGGCGCGGAATGACCTCTGCCGTCCTGCTTTCATGCTTTGTTCGCTTAGGGAAGCCCGAAGCAGAGGGAGAGTAGGCGGTTCTGTTCGCGCACCGTCCATGCGCCGGCGAACCCAAACCCTTTGCGCAGCCAGAGCATGGCCTCGAAGCCCTGGATCGTGCGTCGCGCCGTGTTGAACGAGCGGAAGCCGCCGACCCGCGGCATCGACCGCTTCACCCAGAAATGATCGCTCTCGATGCCTTGTTGCAGGTGTTTGGTCACGTAGTGGGTCGGGGTGCGCGGCAGCAGGCCCGCCTTCCGGCTCGCGGCGATGGCCGGCGGGTACGGGCCGGCGCCATCCGTGCCGATGCGATCCGGAGCGAGCAAAGGCTGTTCCCGCAGCATCTTGCGGAAGAACCGCTTGGCCGCGTCAAGATCCCGGTTGACCGTGAGGAGGAAATCGACGGGATTACCGTGCTTATCGACGGCCCGGTAGAGGTAGCGCCACTCGCCGCGGACCTTGATGTAGGTCTCGTCGATGCGGACCGAGCCGCAGTGTGGCTGACGAAACTGACGTAGCCGCTTCTCGATCAGCGGCGCGTAGGCCAGAACCCAGCGGTTCAGGGTGCTGTGATCGACCTCCAGGCCGCGCTCCAGGAACAGCTCCTCAATGTCGCGGTAGCTCAGCGGATAGCGCAAGTACCAGGAGACCGCCTGCACGATGAGCGTCGCCTCGTAGTG
>NZ_VRUV01001012.1:0-749 GCF_008039455.1 Methylobacterium sp. WL116 | reverse complement strand
GGAGGGCGGCGAGCGAGAATCCGGAAATCTTGGTCGGCACGGGCGGCTTTCCCTGACACGGCGCAGCTTGCGCCGGACGGTTTTTGAGCCCGCGCCGCCGGGCGGTCAATCGTTGGCTTCGATTGCGCGCAATCGGTCCATGCGCGCGCGCGATGGACGTTATGACGCCGCCCGGTGCGGAAGGGGGAAACCGCGCCGCCGGCGCCTCGCCTCCGGCGGCGGAGCGGCGCTCAGGTCACGAAGAGCGGGTTCAACCCGGCCTTGTGGAAGCCGTCCTCGGCGATCTTCAGGTCGAGGCCGTAGGAGGCGACGTCGTCCGCGACGGGGTCGAGCGCCGGGTCGCGGTGCTGGTGCAGGTGCTTGATGTAGCTGTGGCAGGTGCCGCAGGTTTCGACCTGGATGTCCTTCGAGAGCTCGTCGAGGCTCTGGTAGGTGATCGCCTCGCCCGAGCCGCAGGCGGTGCAGCGGATGCGGACGTGATTCCACTGGCTGCCGCAGAGCGAGCAGGCGAGGTAGCGCGCCTTGTCGGCCGGGGTCCAGGCGACGATCAGGCTCGCCACGGGAGCGCCGCCGCAGGCCGGGCAGACGCCGTCGGCCACCGGCTTCAGCGCCGACCGGTCGAGGCGGGCGGCGAGCGAGAATCCGGAAATCTTGGTCGGCACGGGCGGCTTTCCCTGACACGGCGCAGCTTGCGCCGGACGGTTTTTGAGCCCGCGCCGCCGGGCGGTCAATCGTTGGCTTCGATTGCG
>NZ_VRUV01001011.1:0-758 GCF_008039455.1 Methylobacterium sp. WL116 | reverse complement strand
CGCCCGCCCCGCCCGCGCGCGGGCGCTGTAACGGGTTCGGGCAACAGCGGAATCCCGCCCTCCGCAGTTGCAGAGATTTCGCGCGGCGCTGAGCACTGCATTGCTGCGGATGCCGGGTCGGTTGCACGGATAGCGCCGAAGCACGGCAGGCAAGATCCACACTTGTTCGTGTGTTGAGCACCGATAACCGCTCCGACATCCTTGCTTTCTCTGCCAAACATCATAATTCCTGCGGGTGGGGACCCATCAAGGAACAGGCAAGGAACGGACGTATGTCTGAAACTACACCGTCGGCACAGACCAGCAACGAGTATATCGAGCGGACCGTCGACGTCGTCGCGGCCTACGTGTCGAACAACTCCGTGCCGATCACGGAACTGCCGACGCTCATCGCCAGCATTCACGAGGCGCTGAACAACGTCGGCTCCGGAACGACCCCCGTCGCGGCCGAGACGGTCGAGAAGCCCAGCCCCGCGCAGATCCGCAAGTCGATCCGCCCCGACGGGCTGGTCAGCTTCATCGACGGCAAGTCCTACAAGACGCTGAAGCGCCACCTGACCAAGCACGGCCTCGACCCGCACAGCTACCGCGACCGCTACGGCCTGCCGGCTGACTACCCCACCACCTCGGCGAACTATTCGGCCCAGCGCTCGGCGCTCGCCAAGAGCCTCGGCCTCGGCCAGCCCGGCCGCTCGACCCCCGCCGAGGCCGAGGCTCTTGGCGAGCGCCGAGCGCTGGGCCGAATAGTTCGCCGAGGT
>NZ_VRUV01001010.1:0-759 GCF_008039455.1 Methylobacterium sp. WL116 | reverse complement strand
GCGCCCGCGCCGGTGGCCAGGTACAGGAAGTCGCGGCGGGTTCCGTCCGGGGCGGCGGTGCCGGTGGACGCGGCGGCGGAGGTGTTCGCCAAGGTCGTCAATCTCCCAGTGTGCCGTCGCCCGATCTCGTGGCGTCGGGCAGGTCGGCGGAGCGCTCCCGGGCGGATGGGAATCCGATCTCGCCCGCCGCGTCGGACCGCCCGTGCGGAGCGGACCAGAGCATCATCGTTCTAATCTGTGCAATGCGACCGCACGTCGCCCGAAGTCAAGCCAAGCTGTGCCGGAGGACGACACGGATCGGGTTTCCTATCGCGCGGGCGGCCCGGCGGGCCCGGGCCTGCGGTCCCGAAGCGCGATCAGGCGGCGCCAGCGGGCGGTGAGCAGGATCGCGACGACGAACAGGCCGGCGCAGAAACCGAGCCAGATCCCGTAGCCCTGCAGCCCCGCCCCCCAGGCGAGCGCCGCGCCGGCGGGTACGCCGATGCCCCAGTAGCCGCCGACGGCGATCAGCATCGGCACCTTCGTATCTTGCAGGCCGCGCAGCATCCCGAGGGCGACGGACTGGACCCCGTCGGCCACCGCGAACAGGGCGGCGAAGCCGAGGAAGCCGACCGCGTAGGGCATCACCGCGGCGTTGGCGGGTGCCTCGACGTCGAGGAACAGCCCGATCAGCAGGCGCGGCGCGCCGAGCTGGAGGCTGGCGCAGGCCGTCATGAAGCCGAAGCCGAGCGCCAGCGCGACGCGGCCGGCGAGCCGCAC
>NZ_VRUV01000100.1:0-11724 GCF_008039455.1 Methylobacterium sp. WL116 | reverse complement strand
GAGGCGCTGGTCGCGTCGGTCGTCGGGCAGCGCTTCGGCGCCGATCGCGGCGCGCTCATCGGCAACCTCGTCGGCGGACTGCTCGGGCTTAGGCGCCAGCCCGAGGGCGAGCCGGGGGGCGACGTGCCGCTCAAGCCGCTGCCGCCGCTGCGCCTCGCCGACGGCCGGATGATGTTCGGGCCGATCGCGATCCCGAACGTGCGGCTGCAGCCGTTGTACTGATCCGGCCGTGCCGGTCCCCGGGCGTCGAGGGTGGAGCAGACTGCGCCGCCCGGACCCTGCCGGCCATACGCAAAACAGCGTATATGCTGCAACGCAACCGAGCCCCTAGCGTGCGCTCCACGATCCGCGGCCGTTCCATGAGCCGCCGGACGCGAGATGCGAGGCGTGAGGCACGATGGCTGACGGGGATCACGATCTGGATCGGGGCATGGACCGCGGCTTGCGCTCGCCCCTGCGGCGCAAGCTGCTGATGGGGCTGGCGGCCGCGCCCGCCCTTTCGCTCCTGCCGCGCACCGCGTTCGCGGCGGGGCCTGCCACCTCGGCGGTCAGCACCACCGGCCTCGCCGTCACCGACACCGAGGTGACCTGCGGCATCCTCCACTCGATCACCGGCACCATGGCGATCTCGGAGACCGGCGCCCAGCAGGCCGAGAAGCTCGCCATCGCGCAGATCAACGAGGCCGGCGGCATCCTCGGCCGCAAGATCAAGATCATCCAGGAGGACGGCGCCTCCGACTGGCCGACCTTCGCCGAGAAGGCCAAGAAGCTCCTCGTCAACGACAAGTGCGCGGCGGTGATGGGCTGCTGGACCTCGGCCTCGCGCAAGGCGGTGCTGCCGGTGTTCGAGCAGTACAACGGCCTCCTGTACTACCCGACCTTCTACGAGGGCCTGGAGCAGTCCAAGAACGTGTTCTACACCGGCCAGGAGGCGACGCAGCAGATCCTCGCCGGCCTCGACTGGGTGCACAAGGAGAAGGGCGGCGACACGTTCTTCTTCGTCGGCTCGGACTACATCTGGCCGCGCACCTCGAACAAGATCGCCCGCAAGCACGTCGAGAACGTGCTCAAGGGCAAGGTCGTCGGCGAGGAATACTTCCCGCTCGGTCACACGCAGTTCAACTCGGTGATCAACAAGATCAAGCTCACCAAGCCGAAGGTCATCTTCACCGACGTGGTCGGCGGCTCGAACGTGGCGTTCTACAAGCAGCTCAAGGCGTCCGGCATCGACCTCTCGAAGCAGGTGCTGCTGACGATCTCGGTCACCGAGGACGAGATCGACGGCATCGGCGGCGACAACATCGCCGGCGCGTACTCGTGCATGAAGTACTTCCAGTCGATCGAGAACGAGAACAACAAGAAGTTCGTCGCCGACTTCAAGAAGATGTGGGGCGAGAAGACCGTCATCGGCGACGTCACCCAGGCCGCCTATCTCGGGCCCTACCTGTGGAAGATGGCCTGCGAGAAGGCCGGCTCGTTCGACGTCGACAAGGTCGTCGCCGCCTCGCCCGATCTCGAGTTCAAGGGCGCCCCCGAGGGCTACGTCCGGATCGACCCGAACCACCACCTGTGGTCGAAGACCCGGGTCGGCAAGGCCAAGACCGACGGCCAGTTCGAGATCGTCTACACCAGCCCCGAGTTGATCAAGCCCGACCCGTTCCCGAAGGGCTACCAGTAGGCCGCATGCGCGCGCCGCCGATGCGGCGCGCAATTTGCAGACGGCCTTTCGACGATCCCCCATTCCCCGACCTAATCCTGAGGCGCCCGCGACGGCGGGCCTCGAAGGAGGGCTCCAAGGATCGCCGAGCGCGCCGGAGGGCTCCCTCGAGGCCTCCGCTTCGCTCCGGCACCTCAGGATGAGGTGGGCGGGTGGGAGACGGCGATCGCGCAAGGCGGCGGGCCACGGCCCTCCGGCATTCCCGACGGCTCGGAGCGCACGGATGTTCGGTGACTATTCCCTCGGCGATCTCGGCGCGATCTTCGCGATGCAGGGCTTCGCCGGCCTGATCCTGTTCTCGGTCTACGTGCTGATGGCGCTCGGGCTGGCGATCATCTTCGGGCAGATGGGCGTGATCAACATGGCGCACGGGGAGTTCATGATCCTCGGCGCGTACATGACCTACCTGTGCTCGGCCTTCTTCCAGACCTACCTGCCGGCGCTGTTCCCGGCATACTTCTTCCTGGCGATGATCCTCGCCTTCTGCGCCTCCGGGGCGCTGGGAATGCTGGTGGAGTGGGCGCTGATCCGCCACCTCTACAAGCGCCCGCTCGACACGCTGCTCGCCACCTGGGGCCTGTCGCTGATCCTGCAGCAGGCCTACCGCTCGATCTTCGGCGCGCGCGAGGTCGGCGTCGAGCTGCCGAGCTGGCTGATCGGCTCGGTGCAGGTCACCGATTCGATCGAGATCCCGATCAACGGCCTGTTCGTGATGGCGGTCACCACGCTGATCACGGTCGGCGTCGCGCTGCTGATCTACCGCTCGCGCTTCGGCCAGCAGGTCCGCGCGGTGATGGCCAACCGCCCGATGGCGGGCGCCGTCGGCATCGATACCGAGAAGATCGACCGCTACACGTTCGGCCTCGGCTGCGGCATCGCGGGCGTGGCCGGCTCGGCCTTCACGATGATCGGCTCGACCGGGCCGACCTCGGGCCAGCTCTACATCGTCGACACCTTCCTGATCGTGGTCTTCGGCGGGGCGGCCTCCCTGCTCGGCACCATCGCCTCGGCGTTCTCGATCTCCCAGACCCAGTCGACGCTGGAGTTCTTCCTCTCCGGGTCGATGGCCAAGGTGCTCACCCTGCTCGCGGTGGTCGGCATCCTGATGCTGCGGCCGCAGGGCCTGTTCACCCTCAAGGTCCGGCGCTGAGGATTTCGACGATGAAGAACCCCGTCCAGACCCTGACGAAGTCCGTCACCGTGAACGACAACCCGTTCATGAAGCCGATCGAGTGGCTGAGCCTCGCTGTGCTGGCTTTGGTGCTGCTCGTCGTGCTGCCGAGCCTGCTCGACGCCTTCCGGCTCAACCTGGTTGGCAAGTACCTCACCTACGCCTTCGTCGCCCTCGGCCTCGTCATCTGCTGGGGCTATGCCGGCATCCTGTCGCTCGGCCAGGGCTGCTTCTTCGGCCTCGGCGGCTACTGCATGGCGATGTACCTGAAGCTCGAGGCGTCCAGCGTCGAGAACACGAAGATCCAGTCGACACCGGGCATCCCCGACTTCATGGACTGGAACCAGATCACGGCGCTGCCGTGGTTCTGGAAGCCGTTCCAGAGCCTGCCGCTGACCTTGATCCTCGTCGTCGCGGTGCCGGTGCTGTTCGCCTTCGTGATCTCGGCGGCGATGTTCAAGCGCCGGGTCGGGGGCACCTACTTCGCCATCATCACCCAGGCGATCGCCGCGATCCTGACGATCCTGATCGTCGGGCAGCAGGGCTACACCGGCGGCATCAACGGCATCACCGACCTGCGCACGCTGCACGGCTGGGACATCCGCACCGACGGCGCCCACACCATCCTCTACTTCGTCAACGGCGGCCTGCTGATCGGCTGCATCCTGATCGCGCAGTTCGTGAAGAAGTCGAAGCTCGGGCGCATACTGGTCGCGATGCGGGACAAGGAGGACCGGGTGCGGTTCTCCGGCTACTCGGTCGCCGGGTTCAAGGTCTTCGCCTTCTGCCTCGCCGCCGCCTTCGCGGCGATCGGCGGCGCGATGTTCACCCTCCAGGTCGGGTTCATGTCGCCGTCCTTCGTCGGCATCGTGCCCTCGATCGAGATGGTGATCTACGCCGCCGTCGGCGGGCGGATGTCGCTGTTCGGCGCGGTCTGGGGCACGCTGCTCGTCAACTGGGCCAAGACCAGCTTCTCGGAATCCTTCCCCGACCTGTGGCTGTTCGGCCTCGGCGCGCTGTTCATCGCCGTGGTGCTGGCCTTCCCGAACGGTCTCGCCGGCATCTGGCGCGAGCACGTCGAGCCGCGCCTGACGCGCCGGGTGAAGGGTCTGCGCGCCCCGCCCCCCGCGATCGTCCCCCACGGCGCACCGGCCGAGTGAGAACAGCATGAACGCCGCGATCCTCCCAGGCTCCGTCATCGGCGCCAACCCGAACGCCCCCGAATACCTGCTGGCGGTCGACGCGCTCACCGTCTCCTTCGACGGGTTCAAGGCGGTCAACGACGTCTCGTTCTACGTCGACCCCAACGAGATCCGGGTGATCATCGGCCCGAACGGCGCCGGCAAGACCACGGTGCTCGACCTGATCTGCGGGCGCACGCGCGCCAGCGCCGGGTCGATCAAGTACAAGGGCCAGGAGCTGACCAAGCTCACCGAGAGCGCGATCGTCCAGGCCGGCGTCGGGCGCAAGTTCCAGACCCCGTCGATCTACGACGACCTGACCGTGTTCGAGAACCTGGAGATCTCGTTCCCGCGCGGGCGCTCGGTGTTCGGGGCCCTGACCTTCAAGCGCGACGCGCAGGTCCGCGAGCGCATCCACGAGATCGCCGAGACGATCTTCCTGAAGGACCAGCTGCTGGAGCGGGCCGAGTTCCTCAGCCACGGCCAGAAGCAGTGGCTCGAGATCGGCATGCTGCTGATCCAGGACCCGGAGCTGCTGATGCTCGACGAGCCGGTGGCCGGGATGAGCGTCGGCGAGCGCATCAAGACCGCCGAGCTGCTGAACCAGATCATCGTCGGCCGCTCGGTGCTGGTGATCGAGCACGACATGAAGTTCGTCGAGGACATCGCCCACCGGGTCACCGTGCTGCACCAGGGCAAGGTCCTGTCGGAGGGCTCGATGGAGCGGGTCAAGAACGATCCGAAGGTCATCGAAGTGTATCTGGGACACTGAGCATCATGCTGCAGACCGCGCATCCCCCCCTGGCCAAGGCCCCTCCGCTCACCACGCTCCCCTCGGCCGCGCCGATCTTAAGCGTCGAGGACCTGCACGCCGCCTACGGCCAGAGCGAGGTGCTGCACGGGCTGAACTTCCAGGTCGCGCCCGGCGAGATCGTCGCGGTGATGGGCCGCAACGGCATGGGCAAGACCACGCTGATGAAGACCCTGATGGGGATCGTGCCGGTGAAGGCCGGCTCGATCCGCGTCGACGGCACCGAGATCGGCGCCCTCAAGAGCCACGCCCGGGTCGCCAAGGGCCTCGCCTACGTGCCGCAGGGCCGGATAATCTTCTCGACCATGACGGTGCAAGAGAACATCGAGACCGGGCTCACCGTCACCGGCGCCCGCAAGGTGCCGCAGGACCTCTACGAGATGTTCCCGGTGCTGCTCGAGATGAAGGGACGGCGCGGCGGCAATCTGTCGGGCGGCCAGCAGCAGCAGCTCGCCATCGCCCGCGCGCTCGCGAGCAAGCCGAAGGTGCTGCTCCTCGACGAGCCGACCGAGGGCATCCAGCCGTCGATCATTCGCGAGATGGGCCGGACCCTGAAGAAGATCCGCGACGCGCGCGGCCTGTCGATCGTCGTCTCCGAGCAGGTCCTGAGCTTCGCCCTCGACGTCGCTGACCGGGTGCTCGTCATGGAGAACGGCGAGATCGTGCACGAATCGCTGCGCGCCGACATCGACGAGGCCCAGGTCGCCCGCTTCCTCTCGGTCTGAACGAGGACATCATGGCCGATTACGAGATCTTCGAGCTCGGCGACCACGTTCTCCAATGCGGCAAGACGCTGCGCGACGCCAAGCTCGCGTTCAAGGCCTTCGGCACGCTGAACGCGGCGCGCGACAACGCCATCGTTTACCCGACCTGGTATTCCGGCCAGCACACCGAGAACGAGTGGCTGATCGGGCCGGGCAAGGCGCTCGACCCCGAGAAGTACTTCATCATCATCCCGAACATGTTCGGCAACGGGCTCTCGTCCTCGCCGAGCAACACGCCGGCCCCCTGGAACGGGCCGCGCTTCCCCAACGTCACCGCCTACGACAACGTCCGCGCGCAGCACCGGCTCGTCACCGAGCATTTCGGCATCGATAAGCTGGTGCTGGTGACCGGGTGGTCGATGGGAGCGCTCCAGACCTACCATTGGGGCGCGCTCTATCCCGACATGGTCCCGCGCATCCTGCCGTTTCAGGGCTCGGCCAAGTGCTCGCGGCACAACTTCGTCTTCCTCGAAGGCGCCAAGGCCGCGCTCCAGGCCGACGCCGCCTTCGCCGAGGGCTGGTACGCGAGCCCGCCGAACAAGGGGCTGCGCGCCTTCGGCCGGGTCTATGCCGGCTGGGGCCTGTCGCAGACCTTCTACCGGATCGAGGCCGACAAGACCCACATGGGCTACGCCTCCCTCGAGGACTTCCTCGTCGGGTTCTGGGAGGGGCTGTTCTACACGCGCGACGCCAACGACCTGCTCGAGATGCTGTGGACCTGGCAGAACGGCGACATCGGCGCCAACGACACCTTCCACGGGGACACTAAGGCGGCGCTTCGCGCGATCACCGCCAAGGCGATCCTGATGCCGGCCTCGACCGACCTGTACTTCCCGCCCGAGGACAACCGCATCGAGGCGGAGTCGATGCCGAACGCGGAGCTGCGCGTCATCGACACCTGGTGGGGCCACTTCGCCGGCGGCCCCGGCACCAGCCCCGACGACATCAAGACCCTCGACGACGCGCTCAAAGAGCTGCTCGCGAGCTGAACGGTTTCGGCCGGTGCGCCGGCCGGGCGGGGATGCGCCAAGCCCCGGATTTTCGAACAACAGGGAGCACAGTCGAGACATGCCCGAGACGCTGATCAAGGTCGACCTGACGCAATCGGCCTACGACAACGACATGGTGCACAACCGCTGGCACCCGGACATCCCGATGGTCGCGACGGTGAAGCCCGGCGACGACTTCATCGTCGAGACCTACGACTGGACCGGCGGCTTCATCAAGAACAACGATTCCGCCGACGACGTCCGCGACATCGACCTGTCGATCGTCCACTTCCTCTCCGGCCCGATCGGCGTCGAGGGCGCCGAGCCCGGCGACCTGCTCGTGGTCGACCTCCTCGACATCGGCGCCAAGCCCGAGAGCCAGTGGGGCTTCAACGGCTTCTTCTCGAAAAACAACGGCGGCGGCTTCCTCGACGAGCACTTCCCCCAGGCGCAGAAGTCGATCTGGGACTTCGAGGGCATGTTCACCAAGTCGCGCCACATCCCCGGCGTGCGCTTCCCCGGCCTGATCCACCCGGGGCTGATCGGCTGCCTGCCCGACCCGAAGATGCTGGAGACCTGGAACACCCGCGAGAAGGCGCTGTTCGACACCGACCCGAACCGCGTGCCGGCGCTGGCCACCCTGCCCTTCGCGCCGACCGCCCACATGGGCCGGCTCAAGGGCGAGGCGAAGGACAAGGCGGCGGCCGCCGGCGCCCGCACGGTGCCGGGGCGCGAGCACGGCGGCAATTGCGACATCAAGGACCTGTCGCGCGGCTCGAAGATCTACTTCCCGGTCTACGTGCCCGGCGCCGGCCTCTCGATGGGCGACCTGCACTTCAGCCAGGGCGACGGCGAGATCACCTTCTGCGGCGCGATCGAGATGGCGGGCTGGGTCCACCTCAAGGTCAGCCTGATCAAGGACGGCATGGCCAAGTACGGGATCAAGAACCCGATCTTCAAGCCGTCGCCGATCACCCCGAAGTTCGACGACCACCTGATCTTCGAGGGCGTCTCGGTCGACGAGCACGGCAAGCAGCACTACCTCGACGTGACGGTGGCCTACCGCCAGGCCTGCCTCAACGCGATCGAGTACCTCAAGAAGTTCGGCTACTCGGGCGCGCAGGCCTACTCGATCCTCGGCACCGCGCCGGTCCAGGGCCACATCTCCGGCGTCGTCGACATCCCGAACGCCTGCGCGACCTTGTGGATTCCGACCAAGATCTTCGAGTTCGACATCAATCCCACTGCTGCCGGGCCGACGAAGTTCCTCGACGGCTCGATCCAGATGCCGCTCTCGCCGGATCTGTAGTCTTCGGGTCTGCCGCGCCTTCCGGGCGGCAGACCGCGTGCACCCTGCCTGAAAGCGCTCGAATGCCCGTCTACGATTACGCTTGCGAGGCCTGCGGGCCGTTCACGGTGCTGCGCCCGATGGCGCAGTTCAGGGACCCGCACGACTGTCCCGATTGCGGGGCGGCGTGCGGGCGCGCCTTCCTCACCGCGCCGAACCTCGCCTCCATGGATGCGGGCCGGCGCAAGGCCTTCGCCACCAACGAGCGCAGCGCGCACGCGCCCCGCAAGTCGTCCGCGCACGGGGCCGGCTGCGGCTGCTGCAGCGGGACCAAGGCGAAGTCCAACCCCACGGCCGCCAAGAGCTTTCCGAACGCGCGGCCGTGGATGATCAGCCACTAGGCTGCAGCTCACCCTCCCCCTCTCGCGGGGGAGGCAAGAACCCAAGCCAGGAGGAACCCACGCCATGATGCACGGAGACATCTCGTCCAGCGCCGACAGCGTCGGCGTCGCGGTGGTGAACTACAAGATGCCCCGCCTCCACACCAAGGCCGAGGTCTTGGAGAACGCGAGCAAGATCGGCGACATGATCGTCGGGATGAAGGCCGGCCTGCCGGGCCTCGACCTGGTGATCTTCCCCGAATACTCGACCCACGGGATCATGTACGACGCGGGCGAGATATACGAGACCGCCTCCACCGTGCCGGGGGCGGAGACCGAGATCTTCGCCGCCGCCTGCCGGAAGGCCAAGGTCTGGGGCGTGTTCTCGCTCACCGGCGAGCGCCACGAGGAGCACCCGAACAAGGCGCCCTACAACACGCTCATCCTGATGAACGACCAGGGCGAGATCGTGCAGAAGTACCGCAAGATCATGCCCTGGACGCCGATCGAGGGCTGGTACCCGGGCGACCGCACCTACGTCTCGGAGGGGCCGAAGGGCCTGATGATCAGCCTGATCATCTGCGACGACGGCAACTATCCCGAGATCTGGCGCGACTGCGCGATGCGCGGGGCCGAGCTCATCATCCGCTGCCAGGGCTACATGTACCCGGCCAAGGAGCAGCAGATCCTGATGTCGAAGGCGATGGCCTTCGCCAACAACACCTACGTGGCGGTGGCCAACGCGGCCGGCTTCGACGGGGTCTACAGCTACTTCGGCCACTCCGCGATCGTCGGCTTCGACGGGCGCACCCTCGGCGAGTGCGGCGAGGAGGAGATGGGCATCCAGTACGCGGCGCTGTCGAAGTTCCTGATCCGCGACTTCCGTGCGCACGGGCAGTCGGAGAACCACCTCTTCAAGCTGCTGCACCGCGGCTACACCGGGATGATCAACTCGAAGGAGAACCGGCACGGGCTGTCGGAATGCCCCTACGACTTCTACCGCCGCTGGATCGAGGACCCCGACGCCACCCGCGACGCGGTGCGCGCCATCACCCGGCAGGGCGTCGGCACCGAGGAATGCCCGATCGACGGCATCCCCTTCGTCGGCAAGGGCGAGGGTCCGCCGGACCCGCGCTGAGACGCGGCCCACCGCGCGGTTCCGCCGGCCCGGGAGGCCGGGCGGGGCCGCGCGGGTGACAGGACGTCGTCCCTATCGGAACGGCCCATCGCCCGACACGTTGACCGGCGCTTGCCTAGCGCACATCAGGTCGGAACAGGGGCGGATCGGGAAGATCATGAACGGTGAGTCGAAGCCGGCCGGTGCGGGCGGTCAGGACAGCGAGCCGGGAGCGCCCATGGTCAGCGCGGAGTTCCGGCGCTTCGCCGACGACGTTCCGCTGATGATGTGGCGCTCGGACCATCTCGGCCACGCGATCCATCACAACGAATGCTGGCTCCAGTTCACCGGGCGGCCGCTGGAGGAGGAGCTCGGCGCCGGCTGGCGCACGGGGCTCCACCCGGACGACTTCGAGCGCCACGCGCGCATCGTCTCGGCCGCGTTCACGGCGCGGGAGCCGTTCACCGTGGAGTTCCGCCTGCGGCGCCACGACGGGGCCTATCGCTGGCTGCTCGACACCGCCCGGCCGCTGACCGAGGACGGCGAGTTCCGCGGCTATCTCGGCTCGTGCTTCGACATCACCGACCGCAAGCATGCCGAGGTGCATATCGAGGAGGCGCTGCAGGAGAAGGAGACACTGCTCGCCGAGGTCTACCACCGGGTCCGCAACAACCTCCAGGTGATGGTCAGCCTGATCGGGCTCTACGGCCGCGCGGCGCCCGAGCCCTGCCGCGGCAGCTTCGAGGCGCTGGGCCAGCGGGTGCGGGCGATCGCGCTGGTGCAGCAGCACCTGCACGAGGCGCCGCACATCGCCTCGATCGACCTGCGCGACTACCTGCACCGGCTCGCCTCCGGCCTCGGCCAGCTGCGTCGGGCCGGCCGCATCGGCGTCCATCTCGGCGGCGCCGGCACCAGCTTGGTCGAGCCGCGCACCGCCAACGCTCTCGGCATGATCGTCGCCGAGATCGTCGCCGAATGCCTCGATGCCACCGCCGAGAGCGTCGCCTGCGCGATCGCCATCGACATCGACGCGGCCCCCGGTGCACCGGTGCGTCTCTCGATCGTCTCCGGCGCCGGCGACCAGGCGGAGTCGGGTCGGCCGAACATCCCGAAGCTGGGGCCGCGGCTGATCGCGGCCTACGCCGCCCAGGCCGAGATCGCGGTCACCGGCGTCGCGACCGCCGAGGATCCGCTGCGGCTGCAGCTGCCGGAGGCGCGGGTCGAGGACCCGGCCTGAGCGGGCGCCGCGATTCGCATCGGCCGGGGCGGCGACCTATATCCGGGATATCCCGCGCCCCCCGACACGAAACCGGCCGAGCATGCTGCCTCCGATCGAGACCATCGTCGAGAACTTCGAATTCATCGACGACTGGGAAGAACGCTACCGCTACCTGATCGAGCTCGGCCGCACCCTGCCGCCGGCCGACCCGGCCCTGCATGCCGAGTCGAACAAGGTGCTCGGCTGCGCCAGCCAGGTCTGGATCGACCTGAACGTCGACGCCTCGGGCGACGTGCCGCGCCTGCACCTGCGCGGCGACAGCGACGCCCACATCGTGCGCGGCCTCGTCGCGCTGATGGTGGCGCTGTTCAACGGCAAGACCCCGCGCGAGGCGGCCGACACCGACGCCTTCGCGCTCTACACCAAGCTCGGCCTCGGCGAGCACCTGACGCCGCAGCGCTCGAACGGGGTCCGCGCCATGGCGGACCGCATCCATCGCGACGCGGTCCGCCTCGCCGCCTGAGCGCGCGGGGCTTACGCCCGGTCCCGCCACAGCCGCATCCGGGCGTGGTCGGGCCCGACCGCCTCGCGCTGCAGGCCGTAATGCTCGGCGAGGCGCCCGAGGGCGATCTTCGCCACCACCTTGGCGGAGCGCGCCGGCCAGCGGCGCTCCTCCTCGATCCGCTCGAGCCCCTTCACGTGGCCGCACAGGTCGATCAGCAGGCCCGACAGGTCGTGGCCGACCGCGGCCATCGCCCGCTCCACCCGGGCACGGGCCGCCATCATCGCATCCGAGGCGCCGGCGGCGTCGCGCGGGCCGGAACCGTCGACGCGGATCGCGCTCCAGTCGATGCCCATTCGTGGCATCATCAGGCCCGTGGTGATGTCGCGGCGCAGACGCTCGCCGGCCTCGAACGAGGCCCGGTCGAGGAGGGGCGCCCCGTCCCGGCCGCGCCGCCGCACCATCCAGGCGATCGGACTCTCGGCGGCGTCGCGCAGGCGTCGCTCCGCCCCCTCGCCCTCCACCACGAGGTCGAGATGCTGGCCGCGGAACGCTTCGCCGGCCGGGGCGTCGCCGCGCCTGAGG
>NZ_VRUV01001009.1:0-759 GCF_008039455.1 Methylobacterium sp. WL116 | reverse complement strand
GGTGGAGGCCGTAGCCGCGGTGGCGCAGCGCCTCCGCCGTCGCCCGGCCGATGCCGCCCGTGCCGCCGTAGATCAGAACCCGTTGCATGCTCGCCCCCGTCGCCGCCGAACGCCCCTTGCCGGCGGAGACGGTTCGACAAGATGAAGCTAAGGCGTCGTGGAGGACGGGGGAGTCGGCCGAGGCCGGCGCGGCCGTTCCACAAGGTCGCATCCCATCGAGACCGCCGGAGAATCCAGGTTCATGAAGTTCGCCTTCGCCGGCATCGATTTCCTCGGCGGCGTGTTCGAGGGCCTGATCGAGGCCGGCTGGACCCCGATCAAGCTGTTCACCCGCCCCTGCGACGGGCTCTACGATCACAACGACGTGGTGGTGGCGCGCGCCCGTCAGCTGCGCCTGCCGATCCAGCTCTCGCGGCTGAAGGCCCAGGATCTCGACGCGCTGAACGCCGCCCACGGCCGCGACTGGGCGCTCGTCGTCGCGGGCTATCCCTGGCTGATCACCGGATGGCGCACCCGCGCGGCCTTCGGCTTGAACATCCACCCCTCGCCGCTGCCGACCGGGCGCGGCCCCTACCCGCTGTTCCGGGCGGTGGAGGAAGCCTACGAGACCTGGGGCGTCACCGCCCACGTGCTCGCCGAGGAGGGCTTCGACACCGGCGACATCCTCGCGCAGGACCTGTTCCCGCTCGACGCCCAGGAAGACCACGAGACGCTGCTGGCCAAGTGCCAGATGGCGGCGCGGCGGCTCGCGACCGGGCC
>NZ_VRUV01001008.1:0-760 GCF_008039455.1 Methylobacterium sp. WL116 | reverse complement strand
GCCGGCTACGGCTTCGATGCCAACGACAACCGCGGCGCCACCGTCGTCGGTGTCTCGCCGCAGAACGCGATCTTCGCCGGCCCGGCCGGTGGTAACCGCGCTGGCGTGCTCGCCTTCGGCGGCAGCCGCGGCAACGACGGCTTCACCGGCGGTGGCCAGGTCGGCTACAACTACCAGTTCACCCCGGGCTCGGGCGTCGTGATCGGCATCGAGGCCGACGCGCAGTACGTCGACTTCGGCCAGAACCGCAACCGCTTCTCGTCGGCCACCGTCGCTGGCGGCGGCATCCTGCCCGGCAACCTGATCTACAACCCGTCGGGCCTCTCCAGCCTCGACTACTTCGGCACCGTGCGCGGTCGCCTCGGCTACGCCTTCGACCGCACCCTCGTGTACGGCACCGGCGGCTTCGCCTACGGCAGCGGCGGCGGCCGTGACTTCGGTTCGGGCGTGTCCCGCAACGACTTCCAGACCGGCTGGGCCGCCGGCGCCGGCGTCGAGTACGCCCTGCCGACCGACTCGTTCCTGAACTTCTTCCGCTCCTCGGCCGTGACGCTGAAGGTGGAAGGCCTGTACGTGAACCTCGACCAGGGCGGCCGCAACAACGGCGCCTTCGCCTCCAACTCGACCGGCACCGTGACCCTGACCTCGCCGGGCGTGACCGTCGTGCAGAGCGGCCTGAACCGCAACAACAGCACCGAGTTCGCCGTCGTGCGCGCCGGCCTGAACTACAAGTTCGGCTCGTACTAGGACCTGCCGGATC
>NZ_VRUV01001007.1:0-761 GCF_008039455.1 Methylobacterium sp. WL116 | reverse complement strand
CCGCGATGCGCGGGCCGCGCCGACCCGCATCGGCAGCGGGCTTGGCGCGCCACGGTGTCGCCCAGGATGGCGGCGACAACGAGAACGCGCCGCGGGCGCGCCTAGGCAGATCGGACAGGGCCACGTTACGCGCCGGGTGCATCGGGTGGGGCGAAGAAGCTCGGGGCGCGTCGCCGAGGCGGTTGCGCCGGAGGTCGGAGGAAGGGTCTACAAGATGACGTCCAACCCCTATAGCGGTCTACCGGCCGAGCGTTTCTGGCGCAAGGTCGTGACCAACGTCGCCCCCTTCGCCGTCGATCCGCGGCCGCGCGCGCCCTTCGCGATCGGCCAGGCCGACAAGGTCGCCACCGGCGGATCGTGCTTCGCCCAGCGCGTCGCCGAGGCGCTTCGGGCGGAAGGCTTCAACTACTACGTGACGGAAGCCGCCCCGGAGGGCACCGCGCCGGCGGAGGCCGACGCACGCCAGTTCGGCACCTTCTCGGCCCGGTACGGCAACCTCTATTACACGCGCCAGTTCGTGCAGCTGTTCGACCGGGCCTACGGCCGGTTCGAGCCCGAGCTGAAGGCGTGGCTGCGCGAGGACGGCCGCTACGTCGACCCGTTCCGCCCCACCGTCGAGCCCGCCGGCTTCGCGGACGAGGCCGCGGTGGTCGCCGCGCGCGACGCGCATCTGGCCGAGGTGCGCCGCCTGTTCGAGACCCTCGACGTGTTCGTGCTGACGCTGGGCCTGACCGAGGGCTGGCGCTGGCGCGCCGACGGCG
>NZ_VRUV01001006.1:0-762 GCF_008039455.1 Methylobacterium sp. WL116 | reverse complement strand
TGGCGATGGCGCGCCACTCTTTGAGCCTGGCCCAGAGGCGCTCGACCTGGTTACGGTTGTTGTAGATCCAATCAGGGCAGGCCACGGGCGCTTCGTGGCGCTGAGGCGGGATCGCAGGCCGAGCGCCCATATTCCAGATGTGTTCGCGAAAGACGTGGCTGGTATAGCCGCGGTCCCCCACGACCCATTTGGGCACCCCCGGCAGTTGGTCGAGCAGGGGAACAGCGTGAGGGAGTTCATGGGCCTGACCGGGCGCCAGTTGGAAGGCGATGGCGCGGCCCTGCCCGTCGGCGATCACGCAAGCCTTGGTGCCATACCCGCCACGCGAGCGGCCAACAGCTTCACGAGCGTCTCGCTCGGCTGCAGATCCCCCCTTTTGGCGGCTCCCGCCGCCTTTTGGTGCGCCCGAACGTTCGTGCCGTCGAGGAACACCATACCGAGTTGGACACCGCGCTCCTGCACGAGGTGAAGAAGCCGCTCCCAGACGCCGGCACGCGACCAGCGGATGAAGATCTGGGCAGCCCGCCACCAGGGTCCTAATTCCTCGGGAATGGCTCGCCATTTGGCTCCGTTCTGATGCCGCCAAAGGATGGCCGAGAGCGTGCGCTGCAGATCCTGAGGAGGCGTTTTGGCCTTGGGCCGGCAGGCTTCAACCAGAGGCTCCAGATCAGCCCATTGCGCGTCGCTCAGCATCGTCCCTCCTCCATCAGAAAGACGAAAACGCAAGCCCAGCCAATCTGTTCAGGCGACGACAGGCCCTAG
>NZ_VRUV01001005.1:0-767 GCF_008039455.1 Methylobacterium sp. WL116 | reverse complement strand
GCCCGCCAGCGCGGAGACCGGCCGCCAGCTTCGGCGTCCGCAGACCCGGCCGGCGCCCACGGTCGCGGCGTCGGCGCCGGCCGTGAAGAAGACGGAGGCGAAGGTCCAGATCGCGGTGTTCGGCGATTCGCTGGCCGACCATCTCAGCCGCGGGTTGGACGACGTGTTCGAGGACACCGCCGACGTCGCGGTGATCGACCGCGCCAAGGCCGACAGCGGCCTCGTGCGCAGGGACGTCGTCGATTGGCCGAAGGCCGCAGAGGACTACCTGAAGGCGAACCCGAAGGTCGGCTATGCCGTGGTCATGCTCGGCGCCAACGATCGCCAGCCGATGCGCGACGGGGACCAGACCCTCGATCCGCTCTCTGACCGCTGGCGCGAGGTCTACCGAACCCGCGTGGACGCACTGGTGAAGGTCTTCACCGACCGGAAGATTCCGCTCGTCTGGGTCGGCGCCCCGCCGATGCGCAGCGAGAGCCTGACGCGCGACCTCGGCAGCCTCAACGAGATCGTCCGGGATGCCGTGACCAAGGCGGGGGGCACCTACGTCGATGTCGGGCCGGGCTTCTCCGACGACCGCAACCACTACACCGCCACGGGACCGGACCTCGACGGGCAGAGCGCCAAGCTCCGCACCGCCGACGGCGTGCACTTCACCCATGCCGGCGCCCGCAAGCTCGCGCATTTCGCCGACGTGGAGCTGAAGCGCCTGATGGGTGCGACGGCGCCCACCGCGCCCGAGCAGCCGGCCGCCGCCGTCTCGGCCC
>NZ_VRUV01001004.1:0-768 GCF_008039455.1 Methylobacterium sp. WL116 | reverse complement strand
TCCGGGTAGACCGCGCGGACGCTGCCCTGGACGCGTGCGCCCGCGCCGATCTCGATCCAGGCCGGGCGGCCCTCCCGCAGCAGCGGTAGCTTGGTCTCGACGACCTCGCCTTCGAGCTCGATCTCGCCCCGGGCGATCAGGCGGAACAGCGGCTCGGCCGCGGACGAGGCGGTGATGCCGACGCGCGCGGTGCGGCGGTTGACGATGCCGGCTTCCGGCGCGCGGATCTCGGTGCGGGCGAGCCGCAGCTCCAGCTCGTCGCGCACCGCCTTCGCCTGGGCCAGCTCGGCCTTCGCGATGACCAGGCCGTTGCGGGCGAAGGCGAGCTTGCCCTCGGCCTGGCGCAGGGTGGAGGTGCGCCCTTCCAGGATCGCCGCCGTGCCGTTCCCGGTCTGCATCAGCTGCTTGGCGCGGTCGAACGCGAGGCGCGCCTCGACGGCGGCGGCTTCCGCCTGCTCGATGGTGCTCTCGGCCTGCGGGACGGCGGCGGTGGCCTTGTCCACCAGGGCGGATTGCTGAGCGAGCTGGCGGTCGATCAAGTCGTGCGACAGGCGGGCGAGCACCTGGCCGCGGGCGACGCGCGCGCCCTCCTCGACCAGGACCTCGGTGACGCGGTAGCCGTCCATCTCGGGCGTCACCAGGATCTCGTCGCGCGGCACCAGCGTGCCGGTGACGACCACGCTCTCGACGATCTCGCGGCGCGCCGCCTCGACCACGCTGACCGCGGGCGCGGGGCTCACCGCGGCGGGCGCCGGGGCGGTCTCGGCC
>NZ_VRUV01001003.1:0-769 GCF_008039455.1 Methylobacterium sp. WL116 | reverse complement strand
GGCCAGCCTCGCGCGGATCGCCGCCGCCGCCGGGCTCCCGCAGACGACCGTGACGGGCTGGATGCGCGATCGCGGATGGGCGCGGACGTGCCCGGTCCGCCCGCGCGGGACCGACGACATCCTGGCCGATCTCGCCGCCCTCGAACGGTGCGGCGATCCGGTGCGCGTGCCCGCCGACCTCCCGGTGCTGCGGCGGCGGCTGCGTGCGCATATCGGCCGGCAGATCGCGACGTTCGATGCGGCTCTGCGCGGCGAGGGGGCGGCGGTGATCGATTCCGCGCGGACCCTGCGCGATCTCGGGGGCCTCAAGCGCCTGCTCGACGACCTCGCCGCCGACGATCCCGCTAGCGAAGGGGAGGGCGATGGCGACGGCCGAACCCCTTCCGCCCTCGACCTTCCGGGCCTCCGCGCGGAGATCGCGCGCCGCTATGGAGGATGCCGCGGCGACCGGCCGGATGGCCGCCTTTCTGGCGAGCCTGCCGCCGCCGCTCCTCCGGGCGCTGGCGCTTGACTGGCTGCACCAGGCGCGGCCCGACCAGCTTCCGCCGCCCTGGGAGGACGACTGGACCACCTGGGCGGTGATCGGCGGCCGCGGCTGCGGCAAGACGCGGACGGGGGCGGAGTGGGTCGACGCGCTCGCCCGCGGCGACCCGGCCTTCACCGACAGGGCGATCGGCCGGATCGCGCTCGTCGGCGAGACCTTCGCCGACGTGCGCGACGTGATGGTCGAGGGCCCGTCGGGCCTGCTCGGGCTGCCCGAGCGCGGCAG
>NZ_VRUV01001002.1:0-776 GCF_008039455.1 Methylobacterium sp. WL116 | reverse complement strand
ACGCCACGCTGATCCGCGCGCCCGACGCGGTGCGCGCCGCGGTGCCGGTGTTCCAGCCGCTGTCCGAGCCGCTGATGCGGGTGACGCAGGGGATCAAGGCGGCGCACGATCCTGCGGGAATTTTCAACCCCGGGCGGATGTACGCGGGGGTTTAGCGCTTCCGCGCGGGGGCCCGACCTCGCGCGGGCCGTCCGCCGCATCGTGCCCGGCGCGAAACGGTGGCACAGACGATCGAACGACGGGGCCGACGCGATCGGCCTGAGACAGGACGCATCCAGAACGCGCCATGCAAACCAATTTCTCCCTCGCTCAGCTCGCCGACCCGGCGATGGCGACCTCCGAGAAGATCCTGCGCACCTGCGTGCATTGCGGGTTCTGCACGGCGACCTGCCCGACCTACCTGCTGCTCGGCGACGAGCTGGATTCCCCGCGCGGGCGGATCTACCTGATCAAGGACATGCTCGAGGGCGGCAAGGCGGCGAGCGCCGAGGTGGTCAAGCACGTCGACCGCTGCCTGTCGTGCCTGTCCTGCATGACGACCTGCCCATCGGGCGTGCACTACATGCACCTCGTCGACCACGCCCGCAGCCATATCGAGGAGACGTTCTCCCGGCGGCTCGACGACCGCGCGCTCCGGGCTATCCTGGCCTTCGTTCTGCCCCATCCCGGCCGGTTCCGGCTGGCCCTGTGGGCGGCCAAGCTCGGCGCGCCGTTCAAGCCGCTGGTCGCGCGCCTGCCGCGGGTCGGCAACCGCCTCGCCGCGATGCTCGACTACG
>NZ_VRUV01001001.1:0-778 GCF_008039455.1 Methylobacterium sp. WL116 | reverse complement strand
GTATCGCAGCGTCGGCGGCCTGCCGGCGCTGCCGCGCGGCGAGGACAACGCCCTCGTCGCCCGCGTCCGCGAGGCCGGCGGACGCCTGCGCCACTGTCCCGAGGTGTCGGTGATGGTCTCCGACCGCGCCGCCGGCCGGGCGCAGGGCGGCATGGCCACCGAGATGGTCCGGCGCGCCGTCACCGCCCGCGCCGGCCTCCCCTACCGCCTGCCCGCACCGAGCCACTGGGAAGCCGTGATCGCGCGGCGCGCAGCGCGAGGCTCGCGCCGGTATGGTCGCCGTGACGGGGGGCGGGATCGTGCGGCGGCGGATCGAGCGCGTCCTCGATCCGGCGGACGGCGGCCCAGTAACGCTCGATCCGGTCATGCAGGTCGGCGAGCGCCGGATCGGTCTCTTGTTCCGGGTCGATCACGAGACGGCCGCCGACGATCTCGGCGCCCTCCAGCGCCCGGAGGTTGGCAGCGAGCCAGGTCCGCGGCACCCGCGCGTCGGCGTCGGTGGTGAGCAGGATGCCGTCGGGATGCCCGTCGGCGTCGAGCCAGGCGGCGCCGGCATCGAGCGCCATCCGCCGCGCGGTGCCGACATGGGCCTCCGCCGGCTCGAGATGCGCCTCGATCACCCGGATCGCGAGCGCGGGCGCCTCGCCCGCCGCCTCCATCGCGCGCACGGCGGCGACCGTGCCGTCGGTGCAGTTGTTGGCCACGATCAGGACGCGCAGGGGCGTCCCGGCCGAGAGGCCGTCCTGAGCGGCCAGCGAGCGGAGGAGGCGCGGCAGGC
>NZ_VRUV01001000.1:0-779 GCF_008039455.1 Methylobacterium sp. WL116 | reverse complement strand
GCAGGCCACCGCCCGGACCATGACGGCCACGGCGGCCGGGACCGCCAGCCAGTCGACGACGGTGGCCGCCGCCGCCGAGGAGGCGGCCGTCAACGTCAACACCGTGGCCGCCGCCGCCGAGGAGCTCGGCGCCTCGGTTCAGGAGATCGGCCGGCAGGTCTCGGGATCGACCGACCTGGCGCAGCGCGCCGTCGCCGAGGCCGACGATACCGCCGCCCTGGTGCAGGACCTTAGCGCCGCGGCCGGGAAGATCGGCGACGTGATCGGCCTGATCTCCAACATCGCGAGCCAGACCAACCTGCTGGCGCTCAACGCGACGATCGAGGCGGCGCGGGCCGGGGAGGCCGGCCGCGGCTTCGCGGTGGTCGCCGTCGAGGTGAAGGAGCTCGCCGCCCAGACCGCGCGGGCCACGCAGGAGATCTCGGACCAGATCGGCCAGATCCAGGGCGCCACCGGGCAGGCCGTGCACGCGATCGGCTCGATCGCGGCGCGCATCCGCGAGATCGACATGGTGGCGACGACGATCGCGGCCGCCGTCGAGCAGCAGGGCGCGGCCACGCAGGAGATCGTGCGCAACGTCGGGCAGGCGTCCAGCGGGACGAACGAGGTGACGAGCAACATCGCGGGCGTGGCGCGCGCGTCCGAGGACACCGGGGCGGCCGCCAGCCAGGTGCTAGCCTCCGCCTCCGAGCTGTCGCGCCAGTCCGAGCACCTGACCGCGGAGGTCGCCCGCTTCCTGGCGACGGTCCGCGCCGCCTGACCGCCCGGCCCCGCGGCGG